>CAMWXQ010000224.1 GCA_947178235.1 uncultured Muribaculaceae bacterium | reverse complement strand
AGAAGAGAGGCGTGGCTTAGCAGCAATGCTTTTGCACTTCGGTTTTTAATTTGGGCCCTCTGTATCCCTGCGGGGTGAAAAAGATTCGGATTGAGGGCTTCGTGGACCCCGGTTGATCCAGTCGGAGTGATGCGGGACATCTCTACTTGGACGCTTGCGGGAAAATCGCTAATTTTGCGATGTGAATGATGATGAGCTGATAATATCCGGGTTTGGCGGCAGTGTCGGTTACGAGGCGCTGTCCGCTGTGGATTTCGCCAGGGCCGAGCCGTTGGCCGGCAGCGGATCGACCTGTGATGCATATGTCACCTCTGTGCAGCGTCGGCGGGTGTTTGTCAAGCGGTTGAAGGCCGAGTATCGCAACAATCCCCTATACCGGGCTGCATTCAACAAAGAGTTTGACATCGGTGTGTCGCTCAGTCATCCGTCGCTGCCACGATACGTCGGTTTTGGCGGTGACTATATCGTGATGGACTTTGTGGAGGGGGATACCTTGGCCGCACTGATGCAACGGGGTGACAAACGGGTCAAAGAAAAGGGTTTTGTCAGGAAACTCCTGACCGAATTGGCCGATGCCGTCGAGTATCTCCACCATCGCAACATAGTCCACTGCGACATCAAGGCCGACAACATCATCATCTCGCCATACAACGACCGCCCCGCGACGCTCATCGATCTCGACAAGGCTTATACGGCGTGGCTCGGGGATACGTCGGGAGACCCGGCAAAATATAATTGTGACGGGTGCGCCGATGGAATGATTGACTTTCGGGGGATAGGAAAGATTGCCGGACAGCTCGGACACGCTCGTGTCGCGGCGGCCTGTCTTGGGCGGGATGCTTCGGTCGATTCGATCCGTAGGGCATTGAAGGGGCCGAGTGTCCGCCGTCGTGCCCTTGGATGGTCGATTGGGGCGGTTCTGCTATTCGCGGGCGCCGTGGCGGTGTGGTACCTGTCCGGACCGGACGAGCCCCGAGGCGTACAGGTGTCTACCGTCGATACGTTCCCATCCGATTCGGTCGTGGATGCGTCGGACGACGAACCTGTGCCGTCTCATCTCGATGGGGGCGATAGAGGTGCCGAAAAGCCTCGGACGCCGGCTGTCTCGGACGATGTCGATGCGATTGTGAGGCGAAACTTCGATGCGTTGTACAGGCGTCACGAGTATCTCCGCACACTGGCAGCCGATTCGGGTACGAGCGCTCGACAGCTCAGGCTGGTGATCACTTCGTACGCAGCCGACCAGGAGGCGGCACAGAGCGAAATCGTGTCCGAGGTCATGGAGCAGTTCGGATTGACAAACCCGCTGGAAGCTCATTCGCTGCTTGGCACGAGCCGCGAATGGGCGCGGTTTATGACGCAGGATATGGATATAAACACTCTATACTCCCGAGAGATAGATCGGCGTGAAGTGCCCCCCGACAGTATCAGCCGATAATCTCGACGCTCGTGAGGCCCCCCTGTTTTGCGGCTTGGTACGAGCCAAGATGGCGACTTCCACGTTCGACATCGCTCACCAGGAGTTCGAAGCCGACGTAGAACCCCGCGATCGTGAGTATGTCCCCTTTGGTCAGTTTGCTGCCGCGCGACTCGTTGACCACGTATCTGTTGTCACCGATGTAGCTGAGGACCAGTACGCGGTTTGGATGATAGGTGATCTGGATTTGCTCGCCGGCTTCAAGGTCGGCCGAATCGATGTTTTCGACAACGCGGAATGCAGAGATGTCACAGTCGTCCCCCAATGCCTTTGACAATATGTCGTAGTCGGGATAGCCCAAGTACTGGGCTATGATGTCAAGCGACGAGGGGCGGGAGGTTGCCGGACCGTTGACGAATCCAAGCATACGTTTGAGCGTGGTCGTGCCGAGTGTCTGGCCAGTCGCTTCGTGGATGGCCATTGCGAGTGCCTCGCATTGTTGGGGATATTTCAAGGGAGAGTTGAATTTCTCCAAAATCATTTGTCGGACCTTGTCGTTGATCATCGCGGTTGTTTTTTGCAAAATTAATTCATTTCGGTTGAATGTGGGTAAAAATCGGGCGTTCATTGCGTTCGCGTGACAAGTGAACGGAGTGAACGCCCGATTCTTTGGCCATGCCGATTTAAATCCCCAACTTTGCAGAGGCAACGCAGAGGCCGCGTCGAAAAATTTACGAGAATTTGTCAAAATCTTTTTGTCAGATTAAATAATATGCGTAAATTTGCGGTGTCGGGTGTAGACTACACCTCCGACACAACATACTGAAAGCGTTTACTTGGCGCTTCGGTTCTGACGTCTTGGAACTTCGCAACTTCCTAAACACCTTGCCAGAACAGAAGCAACAGTAGATGCCGCATGGATATGTAACACCACGCAATAAACGGAGATCTCCTCAGTGAGAATACGGTTATTGCACATCTTACATATTCGCGTGGGCCTCTGCGTTGTTTCGTTCCCGTAAGGACAAGGCAATGCGAAGGCCTCAAGACGTGGGAGCGGACAACAAGTTCGGCACCACGCTTTTTTTATATCATTATCAGTCATGTCCGCGATAAGGCTGCCGGCGGGGACAAAGAAACAGCCGAGGCGCTTGAAAGGAGGTAGGCAAAACAAAATCCAATTTATTTAAAAGAACAGACAATATGTCACTTTACAAACTCACTGTTAATCAAAACATCTACTGCTCCGGTGGGGTGATCCCCAAGGGTGCAAGCGTAGAAGTTCCGGCTCCCCACGGTTTCCATATGGACTACGAGGACGCGAAGGACGCTTTTCAGCGCAAATACGGACTCCGTCCCAACACACAGGAAATCCAATCCAATTGCGATAGAGTAGAATTGTAACATTTCTTCTCAAACGCCCGCGAAATGTCAGATTAAATGGGAATAAATGTCGAATCATTTATTCCCATTGTATACAAATAATACATAGACTATGACTGATAAAATCAGAGTAAATTTTTTCGTTAACGGTCAGGGGGTAGGAAAATCCACTGAGATCAGTGCCGAAGACTACATACATTTCATGATAGGTCTGCGTGATGGCAAAAATCACGCACTGGCATGTTTCATTTCCAGTAAGTTCATGAAAAATAAGGATGTACCGGAAGATTCGGTTTCGATGTCGAAAGCCGTGGGGGCTCCAATGTGGGTGGATGACATTGACAAGGCAGTCGCCAACCATGAAGATACCAAGTTGTTCCAAGCCATCGATGGTCGCACCTATGGTATAAGTGATTTTGATAACGACGAGGAGGCCGAGGAGGACTACGAGGAAGACGAAGACGAGGAGGAAGACGAAGACGAGGAGGAAGACGAAGACGAGGAGGAAGACGAAGACGAGG
>CAMWXQ010000223.1 GCA_947178235.1 uncultured Muribaculaceae bacterium | reverse complement strand
CCTGGGAGCTCATGATGAATCCCCGCGCATGGCTCTATCAGACTCCCGCCGAGATCCTCATCAAGGCTTCAAACGGTGCTTCCGACTTCGGCAACAAGTTCGGTCAGCCCCTCATCTGCGGTTCGCTGCTCACCTTCGAGCATGACGAGAACGGCAAGCTCTATGCCTATGACAAGGTGATCATGCTCGCCGGTGGCGTCGGTTATGCAGCAGCCAAGGATGCTATCAAGGGTGTCCCCGAGGCAGGCGAGGCAGTCGTCGTCATGGGTGGCGACAACTACCGCATCGGTATGGGTGGCGGCGCAGTCTCCTCGGTCGAGACCGGCCAGTATGCCTCGGGCATCGAGCTCAACGCCGTGCAGCGCGCCAACCCCGAGATGCAGAAGCGCGTCTCGAACGTCATCCGCGCCCTCGCCGAAAATGACGACAACCCTATCGTATCGATCCACGACCACGGCGCAGGCGGCCACCTCAACGCCCTCTCGGAGCTCGTCGAGGAGACCGGCGGCAAGATTGAGATCGGTGCCCTCCCCGTCGGCGACAAGACACTCTCCTCGAAAGAGATTGTAGGCAACGAGAGCCAGGAGCGCATGGGTATGGTGATGAAGAAGGAGGACCTTGCCTATGTCGAGGCTATCGCTGACCGCGAGCGCGCCCCGATGTATGTCGTGGGCGAGACCACGGGCGACCACCGATTTGTCTTCGAGCAGAAGGATGGCGTTCGCCCCATCGACCTCGCCATGAGCGACATGTTCGGTTCATCCCCCAAGCCTACCCTCACCGACACAACTATCCACGAGACATACAAGCCCGTCGAGTATCGCGTCAAGGAGCTCGACAGCTATATCACGGGTGTCCTCGCCCTCGAAGCTGTCGCATCTAAGGACTGGCTCACCAACAAGGTCGACCGTTCCGTCACAGGCAAGATTGCACGCCAGCAGTGCCAGGGTGAGATTCAGCTCCCCCTCAGCGACTGTGGCGTCGTCGCCCTCGACTACACCGGCCGCGCCGGCATCGCAACCTCCATCGGCCACGCCCCGCAGGTAGCACTCATTGACTCGGCCAAGGGTTCGGTGATGGCCGTCGCCGAGGCCCTCACAAACATCGTCGGCACACCTCTCAAAGATGGTATCCGCACCCTCTCGCTCTCGGCCAACTGGATGTGGCCCTGCAAGAACCCCGGCGAGGATGCTGCCCTCTACCGCGCCGTCGAGGCTTGCTCAGACTTCGCCTGTGCCATCGGTGTGAATATCCCCACCGGCAAGGACTCGCTTTCGATGACCCAGAAGTATGGCGCCGACAAGGTCTATGCACCCGGTACCGTCATCATCTCCGCCGCCGGCGAGGTCACCGATGTCCGCAAGACCCTCTCGCCCGTCCTCTCCAAGAAGCCCTCGTCGCTCTATCTCATCGACTTCTCCTCGGACGCCTTGAAGCTCGGCGGCTCGGCCTTTGCCCAGATGATGGGGCACCTCGGCGACGATGCACCTACCGTGACAGACCCCGCCAAGTTCGTATCGACCTTCGACGCCGTGCAGACCCTCGTGAAGAAGAACCTTCTGCTCGCAGCCCACGACGTATCCGCCGGCGGCCTCGTGACCACACTCCTCGAAATGACCTTCGGCAACATAGAGGGTGGCATCGAGCTCGACACAACGGCTCTGCCCGAGCGCGACCTCATCAAGATTCTCTTTGCCGAGAATCCCGCACTCGTCGTACAGGTCGAGGCATCGAAGACACAGAAGTTCGAGGATGTACTGACCCTCGCGGGCGCGCGCTATTATCATATAGGTGCTCCCACTGCCGAGCGCACCCTCATTATCAACCATGAGGGTACACAGCGCCTCGTCGGCATCGACCATATGCGCGACGTGTGGATGCACACCTCCTACCTGCTCGACGCATTGCAGAGCGGTCCCGAGTGTGCAGCCCTCCGCTATGAGAACTACAAGAAGCAGCCTATCCGCTACCGTATGCCCTCGGGCTTCGACGGCAAGCTCGCATCGCGCGGCATCGCCCTCTCGCGCAAGGGTCACGGCGACCGCGTCCGCGCAGCCATCATCCGTGAGAAGGGTGTCAATGGCGACCGCGAGATGGCATACTCGCTCTACCTCGCCGGCTTCGACGTGAAGGACGTACATATGACCGACCTCATGAGCGGCCGCGAGACCCTCGAAGATGTCAATATGCTTGTCTTCTGCGGAGGATTCTCCAACTCGGACGTCCTCGGCTCCGCCAAGGGCTGGGCTTCGGGCTTCCGATACAACGAGAACGCCCGCCGCGCACTCGAAAACTTCTACAAGCGCACAGACACCCTCTCGCTCGGCATCTGCAACGGCTGTCAGCTCATGATCGAGCTTGATCTTATCAACCCCGGCCACGAGAAGAAGACCCGTATGCTCCACAACGACTCGCACAAGTTCGAGTCTCAGTTCCTCGGCCTCACCATCCCCCAGAACAAGTCGGTGATGTTCGGCTCCCTCTCGGGCTCGAAGCTCGGCATCTGGGTGGCCCACGGCGAAGGCAAGTTCAACCTTCCCCTCCCGCTCGACCGCTACAATGTCGTTGCCAAGTATGCCTATAACGCATATCCCGCCAATCCCAATGGCTCGCGCTCGGCGGTCGCAGGCATATGCTCGGACGACGGACGCCACCTGGCCATGATGCCACACCTCGAACGCGCCATCTTCCCCTGGCAGTGTGGCTACTATCCCGCATCGCGCCGCACCGACGAGGTGACACCGTGGATAGACGCCTTCATCAATGCCCGCAAGTGGGTTGAGGAGCACGTTTCACATTAATTCACACGGCAAGTTTACGATTTTCGCAAAAAAATCGTAAATTTGCCGTCGACTTGTCTATAAGTCGCCCCGACTCTCCCGTTTCTCTCCTCACTTCAACCACGAAAGACAGAATCAAACCAGCATCACGCTATTAAATCTACTTAAATCATGAGTCTCAACATCATCGTGCTCGCCAAACAGGTGCCCGACACCCGCAACGTGGGCAAAGATGCCATGAAGGAAGACGGCACCATCAACCGAGCTGCGCTCCCTGCCATCTTCAACCCCGAGGACCTCAATGCCCTCGAACAGGCTCTGCGCCTCAAAGATGCCAATCCCGGCTCGACCGTCACACTCCTCACCATGGGTCTCCCCCGTGCCTCCGAAATCATCCGTGAGGCCATCTTCCGCGGGGCCGATACAGGCATCGTCCTCACCGACCGCGCCCTCGGCGGCGCCGATACCCTCGCCACATCCTACTCGCTCGCCCAGGCCGTCAAGAAGTTCGGCAACTTTGACATCATCCTCGGCGGACGTCAGGCC
>CAMWXQ010000222.1 GCA_947178235.1 uncultured Muribaculaceae bacterium | reverse complement strand
GCCCCTTCAACCCCGAGCGCTGGAATCCCCACGGATTCCGGCGCTCTTTTTTTGTATGGATACAATTAGTCAAATTGGACTAATAAGTCTAATTAGTCCAATTCGACCAAATACTCCAAAATCTTCTTACTCCTGGCTACCGTATTCTGCGAGATAGGCTTCGGCGGCTTCGCAGAGCTCGTCATACCATTCTTTGCCGAAGCGGGCCGTGAGCGGGCCTTTGAGGAACTGGTAGACGCGCATATTGAGTTTCTTGCCGAGTTTCTCGGCGCTGCGGCAGATGTTCCACCGATGGTAGTTGACAGCGGTGAATGTTGGGTACTGGGTTAATCGTACAGGGTAGAGTGCGCATGACTCGGGTTTGCGGAAGCCTCCCGTGAGCCCTGCCGAACAGGCTTTCTCGATTGCGCATTGGCAGATGCCGCCAGGAGCGTAGCAGGTGTACACACAGTTGCGTCCGTCCACAATCTGTGTCACGAGGTCACCGTCTGGGTCGAGGTATGATGTGCCCGCCTCGTCGATACGTTCGAGGGCAGAGGGGTGAAGCATGGGACGGAGGGCGGGGAGCAGGCTGTCTATGGTCTTGCGCTCCTCCTCGGTGAGCGGCGCGCCTGCGTCACCTTCGATGCAACATTCTCCCTTGCACTTCTCGATGTCGCAGCAGAAAAAGCGCTCTATGAGGTCGAGCGAGACAAGTGTATCCTGTATTTCAAGCATGATTTCTTCGGTTGTTTCGGTCATAATCCGGATTTGATGGTTGAGACGCCGACCAGTCGGTCGTAGCGGGTTCCTTTGGGTCGGTGATAAACACGGACTGTGTACTCGTTTGCGGTCTGATAATGGTCTCCCTCAGCGGGCCCTGCAAGGCCCTGTGAGGCTCCGTCTGGCACAAAGATGTATTGGTAGTTGTACGAACCCTGTTTGAGCAGCAGCGAGGCTGTATAGGCTCCAATGACGGGGTCGTAGGTCATGCGCGTCCGTGGGTCGTAGCGGCGGTCGGTGAGGTCTCCTTCGATATAATATGTCCCGTCGGTGCGCCGCGGTGCGCGGAGGGTGAAGTGGGTGAGGATATAGTCGGCCCTGCGGTCCGAGTCGTCGAGGTCTGTCGTGCGAATCTTGTAGCGTCCGTTCTGTGTCTGATCATAGACGTAAGCGGTGCGCGGGAGATCCTCGTCGAGACCAATGTTGCATACCGGGGCATCCGGGTCAATCCATGCTACGTGCATCCCCGGGTAATAAGTCGATACAGTCTCGAAGCGGCGGTACTCGTTGCCCGCAGGGAAAATGAGTTCGCGCAGATGCTCGTAATAGACATCCCCGCCACCTGTGCGTGTCGGGGTCACGAGAATACGCTCCGTATCGGGCCGTCCGTTCTGCGTGACTGTCACGCGCAGGTCTGTGAACGGGTCTTCGATGCCCGCCTTGTCTATCCCCAGCCTTATGCCGAGCTGCTGATGGGCCTCGTTTGTGTCGAGGTCGGTGCGCGACGTCGCTTCGAGCCCGATTGAGACGCGCGGGTCTACCACGCCGAATCTGACTTGGAGGAGCGTCTCGTCGGGATCCTGCTCGTCATAGACCCTCAGCAGATAGTTGCCCGGAGCGGTGATGCGCACTTGGTCGTTGGGGATGACGATGCGGTAGTGTACATAATGCACCGTCGTGGCCTGTGAGAAGTCATAGTCATCCACAGTCCCCTCGTTGAAGCTGTCGAGAAACTCGGACGGGGCCAAACCCTCGGGACGCCATGCAGCGTCGCAGTGTTCGAGTGAATAGCGCATATAGCGTCTGTCCTCGGCGAGCTCGTCGAAGCTGATGACGAGGCGGTGGAGTGGTGAGCCGAGCGTGAGGACAGGCTGAGCCATCATGTCACCCTCGACCTGGACCTGCAAGCTTTTGAATCCCGGGTGCAGTGTTCCCTGTCGCGTATCGACAGGTTCGGCAGCGAACGCCGTGAGCGAACTGAGGAGCAGCAGCGCGAATGTCAAAATCCTCACCATAGTCTCACCACTGAATCGGCGCCTCGCCGCGCGAGATTAGGTACTGATTGGCGCGCGAGAATGGACGGCTGCCGAAGAATCCGCGTGAAGCGCTCAGCGGCGAGGGGTGGGGCGAGGCGATGACGCAGTGGCGCATTCGGTCGATGAAGGCCCCCTTGCGCTGGGCATACGCTCCCCAAAGTATAAAGACAATCCCGTCGCGACGCTCGGCGAGGGCACGGATAGCCGCGTCGGTGAACTCTTCCCACCCGCGTCCCTGGTGCGAGCCCGCCATCCCCGCGCTGACGGTCAAGGTGGCATTGAGCAGCAGCACACCCTGCTCGGCCCAACGGCTGAGATCGCCCGATGGGGGAGGGGTGATGCCGAGGTCGCTATGCAACTCAGCATAGATGTTTTGGAGTGAGCGCGGAATCTCCACACCCGGATTGACCGAGAAACTCAGCCCGTTTGCCTGTCCGAATCCGTGGTAAGGGTCCTGGCCGAGAATAACGACCTTGACCTTGTCGAACGGACACGCATCGAAGGCCGCAAAGATCTTTGAGGCAGGGGGATAGACTGTCCCGCGGCCATAGGCATCGCGCACAAAGGACACGAGCGAGGCGAAATAAGGCTTCTCCCACTCCGAGGCAAGCTCCTCCTTCCACCGGGGTTCTATTCTGACATCCATGGGCTGTTTTTCTTGCAAATTTACGAAATATTATCTATATTTGCACTCCCAAAACGGTATGTCTCCGTAGTTCAATGGATAGAATATCGGATTCCGGTTCCGACGATTAGGGTTCGACTCCCTACGGGGATACCAAGAGCGCAAAGTCCCGCAGGACATCAGTCCCGCGGGGCTTTCTGTTTTTCTCACCTGCTTGTCTCCGGTTCGATGCCGGTCTCGCTCCACAGGTACATGCGGTCCGAGGGGCGGATCTTGCGGGGGACTTTGAGCGAGAAGTTCTGACCCTTCACCACCTTGTCCACAGGGTCATATTCAAGGCGCAGTTCGCCCGCCTCCATGATTATCGCGCCCGTGTCAGGGCCTGTGATGATTATCTGGTCGCCGGGATGCAGCTCGCCCGCCTCCATGATGAACTCGCCTACGCCGAGCTTCGGATAGTGGCGGACACCCTTGGCTATATACCGCTTGACGCGCGTGGCCGATGAGCCGTACTTGGATGACCACTCGCCGAGACGCTGCCCGAGATAGTATCCGTCCCAGAAACCGCGGTTGAAGACCTTCGACAATTCGGTCTCCCACCCGCGTATGGCCTCGTCCGTATATGTGCCGTTGCAGATCGCATCGATGGCTTCGGAGTATGCCTTCACGGTCAATGCGACATACTCGGG
>CAMWXQ010000221.1 GCA_947178235.1 uncultured Muribaculaceae bacterium | reverse complement strand
CGCCCTAAACTCCTAACCTTCGGCCGCAGGCCGAAACCCGATATGGAACATCCCCAAAATTCAAGCTAATACGCAGGCCTCAGCGTCAACCAGGGAGTTAGCCATCCCCCAGTCGTCAACCCCAACGGACGCCCCCGCCGCCGCAAGGCCCTCCCCACGGCCGCCGAGATGGTCGAGGGGATACTCAAGGGTGACGTCACCACCCTCTCGCGCGCCGTCACCCTCGTGGAGAGCCTCGCTCCCGCCCACCAGGCCATAGCCCAGGAGGTGATCGAGAAGTGCCTCCCGTACTCGGGCAATTCGCGCCGCATCGGCATCACCGGCGTGCCGGGCGCGGGCAAGAGCACGTCGATAGATGTCTTCGGCCTCCATGTCCTGCGCCAGGGTGGCCGTCTCGCCGTCCTCGCCATCGACCCGTCGAGCGAGCGCACCAAGGGTAGCATCCTCGGCGACAAGACCCGCATGGAGAAACTATCGCTCGAACAGGACGCCTTCATCCGCCCCAGCCCCTCGGCAGGGTCGCTCGGAGGCGTGGCCCGCAAGACACGCGAGACCATCGTCCTGTGCGAGGCCGCGGGATTCGACAATATCTTCGTGGAGACCGTGGGCGTGGGCCAGAGCGAGACCGCGGTCCACTCGATGGTCGACTTCTTCCTCCTCATCCAGCTCGCGGGCACGGGCGACGAGTTGCAGGGCATCAAGCGCGGAATCATGGAGATGGCCGACGGCATCGTCATCAACAAGGCCGACGGCGACAATATCCCGCGCGCCCAGCTCGCCCAGGCCCAGTTCAAGAACGCGCTGCACCTCTTCCCGATGCCCGAGAGCGGGTGGCTCCCCGAGGTGCTGACCTACTCGGGCTACTATGAACTCGGCATACCCGAGGTGTGGGACATGATCGACCGATACTTCGAGTTTGTGAAGGCCAACGGATACTTCGACCTGCGCCGCGCGCGCCAGGCCCGCTACTGGATGTACGAGACCATCAACGAGCAGCTGCGGGCCAACTTCTACGGCGACCCCGAGATCGAGGCGATGCTCGCGGCCAAGGAGGCCCGTGTCCTGGCCTCGCAACAGAGCTCCTTCACCGCCGCAAAAGATGTGCTGGATATTTATTTTAAGAAGAATTCATTGAACATATAGGGGCTGTACAGACTTATAAGATATATAAGACTTATAAGATGTATAACCACTACCTATGAAAAAATCCCTCCTCCTTCTCGCGGCGTTCGGTGCCGCGTGGGCTGTGGCCGATGCCGCGCACATCACGCCCGACCAGGCCCTCGGGCGTCTCGACCGCACACAGATGCGTGCCGCTGCCAACGGCGCGCCCAGGCTGCGCCTCGCCTCGACCCTCGGCGACCTCTATGTATTCACGACCGGCTCGGGCTATGCCCTGCTCCCCGCCGACGACGCCGCGCCAGCCCTGCTCGGCTACTCGGACACAGGCACTTTCGACCCCTCGGCCAACCCGAACCTCGCCTACTGGGTCGAGTATCTCAACTCCGAGCTCGCATACCTCGCCGACCATCCCGAGGCAGGGGCCGGGGAGACCGCCGCGCCCGACCGCGCCCCCATCGCGCCGATGACCGCTACACGGTGGAACCAGGAGGCACCCTACAACGACCTCTGCCCGACCTTCGACGGGCGCCGATGCGTCACGGGCTGCGTCGCCACGGCGATGTCCCAGGCCATGAAGTATCACAACCACCCCGCAGTGGGCCGTGGGACACACTCCTATGACTGGACCCTCAACGGCCAGACCCAGAAGCTGACGTTCGACTACGGCTCGACCACCTTCGACTGGGGCGCGATGGATGACAGGTATGACGACAAGAGCAGCGACGAGGCCAAGACCGCCGTCGCCACCCTCATGTATGCCGCCGGTGTGAGCGTCGACATGGGCTATACGCCCGGGGAGAGCAGTGCGTCGTCGGTCAAGATGGCCGCGGCACTGATCGACTACTTCGACTACGACCGCTCGCTCTGGCTCGGTATGCGCGACGCCTACCCGAAGGATCGCTGGGAGGAGATGATCTACAACGAGCTCGCCGAGGGACGCCCTGTGCTCTACGGCGGCCAGGGCACCGCAGGTGGCCACCAGTTCATCTGCGACGGATACAGCGAGGACGGATTCTTCCACATCAACTGGGGATGGGGCGGCATGAGCGACGGATACTTCCTGCTCACGGCCCTCAATCCGTCGAGCCTCGGTGTCGGAGGCGGTGCAGGCGGCTTCAACTCGGACCAGGATGCTGTATTCGGGATGCAGCCCGCGCGCGAGGGCTCGAAGCCTACATATATAATGTACAACACAGCCGACTTCAAGGTCACCCCCGAGACCGGCGAGCTCGACTCGCAGTTCGAGTTCAAGGGTGGCTTCTACAACTACTCGCTCAGCTCGATCCCCGAGGGGAGCAATATCGGCATCCGCTTTGAGCCCGACGGGGGCGGCGAGCCCGTGTACAGGGCCATCACCACCGGCGAGCTCGGCAGCTACTACGGCTACTCGGGCTTCACATCCTTCCTCCCCGCCTACCTCTTCGAGGAGGGCACATACACGGTGACCCCCGTCTACCGCGTCGACGGAGGCGAGTGGCAGGAGATGCCGACCTTCATCAGCTGCAACGGCGAGCTCCACGCCACCGTCTCGGGCTCGACCATAACATTCGCCACCCCCGAGGCAGCCACCGTCAATGTCCACGACATCACCGTGAAGAACCCCATATACAAGGGCTATAAGACCCCGCTGAGCTTCGCCGTCACCAACCCCGGCACCGAAGAATTCATGGGTGACATCTATCCCACCCTGCTCGACGCATCGGGCGAGGCCGTGGCACGCTCCGAGTACCTCCCCATCGACCTCACGGGCGGCGCATCGGAGAGCTACACCGAGCTCCCCGCAACCTTCTCGGCCCTCTCGGGCAAGGATTTCGCCGCCGGGACCTACACCCTCGTGTTCCGCGCCGAGGATGGCCGTGACCTCAGCACCCCCGTGACCGTCGAGGTCAAGGAGGTCACCTCGGCCCCCAGGATAACCGTGAGCGACTTCAAGCTCCTAACCCCCTCGCCCGTAAGCGACAAGAAATCGGTCAAGTTCAGCGTACGGATAGACTGCACCGAGGGCTACTATGCCGGGGCACTGCGCGTCGTCATCTTCCCCCTCATCTACGGACAGAGCGTGTCGAGCGTAGACTCGAAGGAGTTCCCCACCGTCTACCTCTCGGCGGGTGAGTCGGAGACCGTCACCGCAGACCTCGACATGTCGGCCCATGAGAACGGCAACTACTTCGCCATCCTCTACAACGGCAACACCCAGGCCTCTGGAACCCAGCTGACCTTCGAGCTCAAGGACATCT
>CAMWXQ010000220.1 GCA_947178235.1 uncultured Muribaculaceae bacterium | reverse complement strand
ATCTTCATCTCGGCGCTCGTGTCGACGCGCTCAGCGGGTATCGCGGCGCGGGCGGTGCCGGCGAGTGTGATTCAGATAGTGGGTTACGGGACGGGGTTCATCCGCGCGTACTTCACTAAAATCCTGCTCGGACGCGGTCGCGACATCGACCAGGAGATAGCGATGCGCAAGGGTAACAAGAACTGAACGGCACGGCGACATGGAACAGATGAATTTCGGGTCGGTGCGCATCGCCGACCTCGCGGGCGACGAGAAGCCGCGAGAGAAAGCTCTCTCGCAGGGGATCCGCGCCCTCTCGGATGCCGAACTGATAGCAATAATCTTCGGCGGGGGGCTGCCGGGGGTATCGGTAGTGGATATGGCGCGTCAGATTCTCGCCGACAATGAGAACCGCGTCGACCGACTGGCCGCTATGAGCATGAACGACATGATGGGCCGATACAAGGGTGTCGGGCCGGCAAAGGCGGTGTCGCTCGCGGCGGCATTCGAGCTCGGGCGGCGCACCCGCGAACAACAGGCAGCCAACCGAGACCCGCAGATAAAGTCGAGCACCGATGTGGTCGAACTGATGGCCCCGAAGCTCGAAGCGATCGAATGGGAGGAATTCTGGGTGCTGATGCTCTCTCGCAGCAACCGCGTGACCTATATGCGGTGCATATCGCAAGGGGGCACGGCGGCGACGCTCGTGGATGTCAAGCTGCTCGTGAAGCGGGCTATCGAGTGTCTGGCCGAGGGGATAATACTCGTACACAACCATCCGTCTGGAAATACGCGTCCGTCGGGACAGGATGATGCGCTCACGCGCAAAATCAAGGATGCGGCGGCGTTCGTGGATATCAAAGTACTCGACCATGTGATAATCGCGCGGGACAGGTATTACTCCTACCGCGACGAGGGGCGGCTCTGAGCCTCGATAGCGCGCAGGACCGATCGGCGTGCCGAGCGCAGGCCGGGCGGGAGGTCGGAGGCGGACATGATTTCGATGTGCAGCCGCAGCTCTTCAATTAGCTCGGGATAGAAACGGCATTGGGCCCAGGCCAGTTTGAGGCTGAGGGCACGGATGGCGTATGGCTCTGTGGTGTTGATGTGTGCGCGGCAGTGGTCGAGGAGATCGGTGCGCAGGCCGGACGCGTCGATGGGGATGGCGTTGAGGAGGGTGAGCAACAGACGACGATGACCGATGTGGGTTGCGGTGAGGAGCATGTCGGCGAGGATGTCGCGGCGTGGCCAGAGCCATCGGCGGTCCGCGGCGGGGAGGTGGGTGAAGACCCAAAGGATATTGTAGACGGCGCGCTCGGAGGATGAGGCAAGGAGGGCGAAAAGATGCTCCTTGACGCCATCGTCGGCACAGGCCGCGACGAGCTCGCGTATCTCCCGCGCGTGGATGCGGGTGTCCAGTCTCTCGGTCGGTATCATAGTGCAAAGATAATGAAAAAGGCGCGGTTCACCGCGCCGCGGGGGACAAAAAAGGTTGTCCAAGAAACTTTCAGTTCTTATGTTTTGTTATATGGAAACAAATCACTATCTTTGTCAAACAAAATCTTAAAACAGATCGGTATGGCGGTAGAAAAGAGATTTGAAGTTTTATTCTTGGAAGAAGCAGGTACCTTCTTGAAATCCCTGCCAGTGAAGGTACGTGCCAAAATCCAATACAACATTATGGTCGCTCAACACGAAAATGACCCGGAATTGTTCAAAAAACTCACCTCTGAAATTTGGGAATTCAGAACTCGATTCAACGGGATGGCTTATCGCCTCTTTGCTTTTTGGGACAAAGATGCACGAGCCATGGTAATCGCAACACACGGACTGATAAAAAAGACACAAAAGACACCGACAAATGAGATCAAGAAGGCAGAAGCCTTAATGAAAGCGTATTATGAACAAAAGAAATAACAAGGATATGGAAAAGATGAAGATTTACAGCCAGGATGAAATGCTTGACATGACCCTCGGTCCACAAGGCACTCCCGAGCGCAATGAGTATGATGCAAAAGTCGATGATTATCTTGTTGGACTCGCCATTCGCAGAGCTAGAGAAGCTCAACATCTGACCCAAGAACAACTCGGTGAACGTATCGGGGTGCAAAGATCACGAATATGCAGTATCGAAAGGGGTACGAATTTACGACTATCAACCTTACGAAGGATTTTTTCGGCTCTCGGCGTAGAGGTCAAACTTGACATTGCCGATATGCCATCCATACCTCTCTGCTGAGAATGGTAGGTCTCGCGCTCTGTGCACTCGACGTGCAACATTAGAAAAGGGAAATAAAAAAGACCCCGGGTCCTCTGTAGGGAGGAGGCCGGGGCCTGGGTGTTTATTATGGGATTGGAGTATGGATGTCGATTACATCATGCCCATGCCGCCCATGCCGGGGTTTGGCATGGCGGGTGCGGGGTTGTCCTCTTTCTTGTCTGCGATGACGCAGGAGGTGGTGAGGAACATCCCGGCGATGGAGGCTGCGTTCTCGAGGGCGACGCGGGTGACCTTGGCGGGATCGATGACGCCTGCGGCCATGAGGTTCTCGTAGCGGTCGGCGCGGGCGTTGTAGCCGAAGTCGCCTTCGCCGTCCATGACCTTGCGGACTACGACGGCTCCTTCCTCGCCTGCGTTGGTGACAATCTGACGGAGGGGTTCCTCGATGGCGCGGCGCACGATGAGGATACCGGTGGTCTCGTCGTCATTGGAGCCCTTGACTTCGTCGAGGAGCTTGACGCAGCGGAGGTATGCTACGCCGCCGCCGGGGACGATGCCTTCGGCGATGGCTGCGCGGGTGGCGGAGAGAGCGTCGTCGACGCGGTCTTTCTTCTCCTTCATCTCGACTTCGGAGGGGGCGCCGATGTGGAGGACGGCAACGCCGCCGGCGAGCTTGGCAAGACGCTCGTGGAGCTTCTCGCGGTCGTAGTCGGAGGTGGTGTTCTCGATCTGGGCCTTGATCTGGGCTACGCGGGCTGCGATGGCCTCCTTGTTGCCGGCACCGTTGACAATGGTAGTGTTCTCCTTGTTGACGGTGACTTTTTCGGCGCGACCGAGGTGGTCGATGGTTGCGCCGGTGAGCTGCATACCCTTCTCCTCGGAGATGACTACGCCGCCGGTGAGGATGGCGATGTCTTCGAGCATTTCCTTGCGGCGGTCGCCGAAGCCGGGGGCCTTGACGGCGCAGACCTTCAAGGAACCGCGGAGACGATTGACCACGAGGGTAGCGAGGGCTTCCTGGTCGACGTCCTCGGAGATGATCACGAGGCCACGACCGCTCTGGGCGGTCTGTTCGAGGACAGGAAGGATATCCTTGATGTTGGAGATCTTCTTGTCATAGAGGAGGATGAAGGGGTTCTCCATGACGCACTCCATCTTCTCGGTGTCGGTTACGAAGTAGGGTGAGATGTAG
>CAMWXQ010000219.1 GCA_947178235.1 uncultured Muribaculaceae bacterium | reverse complement strand
GCGCCGTAGGGCAGCTCGCCGATGGCGGAGGCTTTGGCGGCGTTGGGGATGGCCACGGGGAGGCCGAACTTGTCGCTGAGCATCTTGGCCAGGGGCAGGGGTGTGGGCCAGGGGATGTTCACGAGCTTCTCGATCATGCCCGTGTAATAGTTTGCGTTCGGGGCGCCGATACCGATGCCGTTCACCTTGCCGACGGCGTCGTGCCCTTCGAGCAGGTGCATCACGCTCTGGTAGAGTTCCTCGATATAGTCGTTGACGTCATGGTGTTTGAGGGTCTTGATGGACGAGCTCGCGATCACCTGGCCGCGGGCGTCCACGATGCCGAAGACGGTGTTGGTTCCGCCGATGTCGATGCCTACTACGTATGGTTTCATTTCTGTAAGTATGATTTGGGGGGAGTGAATTGATAATCTGTCTACAAATATAATGATTTTTTCGCCCCGCGGTTGTTAAAAATTCCATAAAACTCCACTCGCTGCCACATTTTAGGGAAAAGCACCGAATTTTTTGGTGAAGAATTGCAAAAACGCTATCTTTGCAACCTGTTTTAGTGCGAAAATAAACCAACACAGAAATAATGAAGAAAACTCTACTCACCCTCCTGTCCGCGGCCGTGGCCCTCACCGCCGCCGCAGCCCCCATGGCCCTGCGCAAGAGCATCCACATCGGCCCTGCCGCCGCCCGCGCAGCCTCAGAGGCCGTCATGCTCCCCACCGAGGCGCCCGTCGCCCTGCCCCCCATGCAGGCAGCCTCCAAGACAATGAATTTCACCATGGCCGGCGAGCCCCAGGGCGCGTTCAGATTCGCGAACACCGCAGGCTACCAGTGTGCAATGGCCTTCGAGATCACCCCCGAGATGGCCACCATCTATGCCGGCAACCAGATCACAGGCATCACATACTACACCGGCGGCAACCAGCAGTCGGGCACCAACCAGCGCACCCTCTACACCGGCTTCATCGCCAATGACTTCGACGCCGAGCCGATAGTCAAGAAGGGCGGCCTGGCCTCCACCACTATCTTCAAGGAGTGCAACATCAACATCTCCACCCCCGTGACCATCGAGGCCGGCAAGCGCTATGTCGTCGGCGTCTACGTCGCCACCAAGGACACATACGACTGCCCCTTCACCTACGACGGTCTCGCGCACTCCAACGACGAGGGAGGCTGGGTGGCCGTGCGCCAGGCCGCGACCGACGCATGGATGTGGCAGAACGTCACCGATGAATACGGATTCCTCTGCGTAGGCTGTGTCATCACCGGCGACAACCTCCCCGAGAACATGGCCAAGGTCGGCCAGGCATACGGGAGCAAGGTAGCCAATGCCAACACACCCTTCGAGATCGAGTTTGAGGTCATCAACTCCGGTGCCAACGAGCTCACCTCCATCGACTACACCTACACCATCGGCGACAGCGCCCCCGTCGAGGGCCACTTCGATGCCGCCAAGCCCCTGGCCTACAACACCTCGGACTACGTCACCATCACCGACGCCAAGTATCCCACCCCGGGCAAGGAAGCAGTGCCCTATACCGTCACCATCACCAAGGTCAATGGTGTCGACAACCGCGACGCAGCCAACACAGGCTCCAACGAGGTCATCATCATCCCCGAGGGCAAGGGCTATCAGCGCAACATGGTCGTCGAGGAAGGCACATCGATCAACTGCGGATACTGCCCCCGCGGCATCTGGAGCCTCGAATACCTGCGTGAGAAGTACACCGACGGCTCCGTCGCCTGTGTCGCCGTCCACGGCAATGGCCTCGGCCCCGACCCCATGACCGCCCCCTCCTGGGCCCAGTTCGACGCCGAATACATCTCGGGCTACCCCTCGGGCGTCATCAACCGCATGTACGGCACATCCTTCGGCGGCCCCGACGAGATGGAGTACTGGTATGACTTCTTCCACTCCATGCCCGCCCTCGCGACCGTCCAGGCCGACGTCATGTGGGCCAACGAGGAGCGCACCGCACTCTTCTTCAACACCACAACAGCCTTCGTCTTCGGCTATGAGGCCGGCCACCCCTTCACCCTCTCCTACGCCGCCACCGAGGACAAGGTTGGACCCTATGACCAGGTCAACTACTATTCAGGCTCGGGACAGAATGTCGGCGGATGGCAGAACAAGCCCTCGCCCGCATCGACCATCTACAACGACGTCGCCCGCAACCTCGACACCTTCGGCGGCATCGAAGGCTCCGTCCCCGCCGTCATCACCGCCGACAAGGAGAACACCTTCTACCACACCATGGCCCTCACCGACATCGTGAATCCCTCGAACGTCAACGCCGTGGTCTACCTGCTCGACAAGGTCACGGGCGCGGTCGAGAACGTCATCTTCATCCCCGCCGACAAGATCAAGGCCTATGACCCCGCAGGGCTCACCCAGATCGTCTCGGACAACGACGCCCCCGTCGAATACTTCAACCTCCAAGGCATCCGCGTCGCCGAGCCCACCCACGGCCTCTACATCCGCCGCCAGGGCACCCAGGTCACCAAGGTCATCCTCTGACCCCCACCCTCGTAAAGTACACCAAAGTACAAATAATCAAAAAGTTCTCGCCGCAGGTATTGCGGATGAGAACTTTTTTTCGTACCTTTGTAAAATAATATGTACCTTAACCTCCAATCAGAATCATGAAGAAAATCACAACCACTCTGGCCGCGCTGACGCTGGCCTCGGGGTGCGTGTGGGCTCTCCCAACCATCGAGAAGAAGCTCGACCGCGGCGTGGTGGCCGTCAAGACCACCGCGGGAAACTTCGTTTCCTGGCGCTCGCTCGTCACCGACAACCCCAAGATGACCTTCGACGTCTACCGTGACGGCACCAAGATCAATACCCAACCCATCACCGCCGGGACCAACATCCAGGACAACCAGGCACCTGCAGGGGCCAAGTATGTCGTCAAGGCCCTCGTCGACGGCACCGTCGTCGAGACCTCGCCCGAGATCACTGCCGAGACCGACACATACCGCCGCCTGCACCTCGACCGTCCCACGGCATCGGGTTGCACATATACCCCCAACGACATGTCCGTGGGCGACATCGACGGCGACGGAAAGTACGAACTCTTTGTCAAGTGGGACCCCTCCAACTCGCACGACAACTCCGAGGAGGGCAACACGGGCAACGTCTTCATCGACTGCTACACCCTCGAAGGTCAGAAGCAGTGGCGCATCGACCTCGGCCAGAACATCCGCGCCGGCGCACACTACACCCAGTTCATGGTGGCCGACTTTGACGGCGACGGCAAGGCCGAGATGATCGTCAAGACCGCCCCCGGCACCATCGACGGCAAGGGCAAGGCCGTCCTCATGGGCTCCGACAAGGTCACAGACAGCTACCGCAACTCGAAGGGCCACATCATCTCCGGCCCCGAGTACCTCACCGT
>CAMWXQ010000218.1 GCA_947178235.1 uncultured Muribaculaceae bacterium | reverse complement strand
CCGCGGACAGCATCATGATGCCCTTCCCGGTGAGCCAGGCATTCCCGCAGAGCTATGAGGATCTGATGGAACGCGAGTTTGCCGCCGACCTCGCCTCGCCATCGAACATCTCGACCGTCACCGAGTACGACCCCGACCTCGGGTGCTACGTCGTGCGCACGCGCCTCGGCGAGACCGACATAGTGACCCCCTTCTATCTCACCGAGGCCCAGTACAATGCGTGGCAGAACCGACTGGCCATGCGCGACTACTTCCGCCAGCGCAACGCCGAGGCCATCAACACCCCCGACAAGGAGCCGTTCAACATCCTCGACATGAACTTTGCCCTCGGGCCGCTCGAAAAGATCTTCGGCCCCGGCGGCGTCAGCCTCAAAACCCAGGGCTCCGTGGCCATATCCATGGGCATGAAGTCGAACAAGACCGACAACCCGGCCCTGTCCGTCAACTCGCGCCGCAAGACATACTTCGACTTCGACCAGAAGATCCAGGCTACCATCCAGGCCTCGGTCGGCGACCGCATGAAGTTCAACATGACCTACAACACGGACGCCACCTTCGACTTCGACTCGAAAAATCTCAAACTGGCCTACGAAGGCAAGGAGGACGACATCGTGAAGAGCATCGAGGCGGGCAACGTCTCGATGACCACAGGGTCGTCGCTCATCCGCGGCTCCACGGCCCTCTTCGGCATCAAGACCCAGCTGCAATTCGGCAAGCTCACCGCCACGGCACTCGTCTCGCAGCAGAACTCCCAGTCGACCTCGGTCAACTCGAAGGGGGGCTCGCAGATGACCGACTTCAAGGTACAGGCCGACCAGTATGACCAAAACCGCCACTACTTCCTCGGCCACTACTTCCGCGACAACTACGACCGCTTCGCATCCAAGCTGCCGTTTGTCTCCTCGGGCATCAAGATAACCCGCATCGAGGTGTGGATCACGAACAAGAACAGCCGTTTCGACCAGAGCCGTAACTTCGTGGGCTTCATGGACCTCGGCGAGAACTCGCATCTCGGCTCCGACTACTGGCAGCCCGACCCCTCGGCCACCGTCCCCTCCAACAAGAGCAACAACCTCCTCGCCGTCATCAAGAACGATTACCCCGGGGCGCGCAACATCAATACCGTCACCCAGGCCCTCGCACCCCTCGCCGAATTCGGCATCGACGGCGGCAAGGACTACGAGAAGGTCGAGTCGGCACGTCTCCTCTCCACCTCGGAGTACACACTTAACTCGACACTCGGATACATCTCGCTCAAATCGGCCCTCAGTGCCGACGAGGTCCTCGCCGTGGCATACGAGTACACCTACAACGGCCAGGTCTACCAGGTGGGCGAATTCTCGGCCGACATCACCACCACCGACCAGTCGCTCTATCTGAAAATGCTCAAATCCACCACGGTAGACCCCCGCCTGCCGATGTGGGACCTTATGATGAAGAATGTCTACCCGCTCGGGGCCTATCAGGTCCAGAAGCAGAACTTCCGCCTCAACATCAAGTATCTGCGCGACACGACCGGCACCGAAATCAACTATCTCCCCGGCCCCTCCATATCCGACAAGCCGCTGTTGCAGGTCATGAACCTCGACCGCATCGACTCCAACGAGGCATCGAACCCCGACGGATTCTTCGACTTCATCGAGGGGTACACCATCCTTGCCTCGCAGGGCAAGGTCATATTCCCCGTTGTAGAGCCGTTCGGCGAACACCTCGCGCAGAAGATCGGCGACCCCGAGCTCGCCAAACAGTATGTCTACCAGGAACTCTACGACTCGACGCTCATCGTCGCACGCCAGTTTGCCGACAAGAACAAGTTTGTCCTCGAAGGCAAGTACCAGGCCTCGTCCGGCTCGCAGATAAGACTCAACGCCATGAACGTCCCCCGCGGGTCGGTCATCGTCACGGCCGGCGGCGTCACCCTCACCGAGAACAGCGACTACACCGTCGACTACGCCATGGGCATAGTCACCATCACCAATCAGAGCATCATCGACTCGGGCCAGAGCGTATCCGTCACCCTCGAAAACCAGTCGCTCTACTCGACCCAGCGCAAGACACTGCTGGGCCTTGACCTCAACTACAAATTCAACAAGGACTTCAACGTCGGGGCCACCATCATGCACTTCTCCGAGAAGTCGCTGACCGAGAAGGTCAACATCGGCGACGAGGTCGTCAACAATACCATCTGGGGCCTCAACACCCAGTACAACACCCGCTTCATGTGGCTCACGAATCTGCTCAACAAGATTCCGACCGTCAACGCCACCCAGCCCTCGACCCTCTCGTTGCAGGCCGAGTTCGCCCAGCTCATACCCCACGGGCAGAAGACAGGCTCGAACAAGGGTTCGAGCTACATCGACGACTTCGAGTCGACACAGACCGGCATCGACCTGCGCTCCCCCTATGCATGGTTCCTCGCTTCGACCCCATACGACCCCGCTCCCGACGCACTCTTCCCCGAAGCTGCGCTCTCGAACGACGTCGCCTATGGCCGCAACCGCGCACTGCTCAACTGGTACTTCATCGACCGCATGTTCACGGCCCGCAACTCGTCGATGTGCCCGGGCTACATCAAGAGCGACCCCAAGCAGATGAACAGTCCCTATATCCGCGAGGTCACCTCGCGCGAGATCTTCCCGGGCCGTCAGATCGCCTACGGCGAGAGCAACACCATTCAGACCCTCAACCTCTCCTTCTACCCCACCGAACGCGGCCCGTATAACCTCGATGCCACGGACATCGACGACAACGGCGCACTGCTCAACCCCGAGAAGCGTTGGGGCGGCATCATGCGCAAGATGGACAACTCCAACTTCGAGGCGTCCAACATCGAGTATGTCCAGTTCTGGATGCTTTCACCCTTCCTCGACCCCGACAACGACAATCTCTCGGGCGGCGACCTGTACCTCAACTTCGGCGAGGTCTCGGAGGACATCCTCAAAGATGGACTCAAAAGCTATGAGAACGGCCTCCCCGTCGACGGCGACAACCAGTTCATCGAGGAGACCGCCTGGGGCCGCGTGTCGCGCCAGAACTCTCTGACCTACGCATTCGACAACAGCTCGACCGCCCGCCCCCTGCAAGACGTCGGCCTCGACGGACTGAAAAACGATGAGGAATTCACCTTCTCATCCTACGCCGAGTACCTCGACCGCCTGCGCGGCCGCCTCTCCCCTACGGCTGCCGCCGAGATGCAGGAGAATCTCTTCTCCCCGCTCAATGACCCCGCGGGCGACAACTATCACTTCTACCGCGGATACGACTATGACGAGCAGCGCCTCGGCGTACTCGAACGCTACAAGCGGTACAACGGCGTCGAGGGCAACTCACTCTCGCCCGACGATGCGCCCGACCCCCTCTACCAGTCGTCGCGCTCCCTCCCCGACGTCGAGGACATCAATC
>CAMWXQ010000217.1 GCA_947178235.1 uncultured Muribaculaceae bacterium | reverse complement strand
GACTTGAATTCAGTTTCAAGAAGCTGATGAACGCGGGTGGATCGGCTGTGGTGACGGCCCTGTTCATTGTCTGCGGGATGATGGGCGCTGGCTATCTGGCGGGACACATACTCGGATTCTCGAACATGAACTCGCTCTTCCTCGGCGGCATGTTGTCGATGTCCTCGACCACAATAATCATCAAGGCTTTTACAGACCTCGGGCTGAGGCAGAGGAAGTTTGCGTCGCTCGTGTTCGCGGTGCTGATCGTCGAGGACCTCTTTGCTGTGCTCATGATGGTGATACTCTCGTCCATCGCCGTGAACAACAGTGTCGAGGGAGGCGAGATGCTGTACAGTGTCTCGAAACTCGTCTTCTTCCTCATCATTTGGTTTGCCGTTGGTGTGTTCATACTGCCGTCGCTGCTCAATTCTCAACGTGAATATCTCAACTCCGAGACGCTGCTCGTTGTGTCGATGGGTCTCTGCCTCGGTATGGCGGTGTTCTCTGTTGCCTGTGGGTTCTCGCTTGCGCTCGGAGCATTCGTTATGGGCTCCATCCTTGCCGGAACGAGCTTCGCAGAACGTATCGAACATCTCACGCAACCTGTCAAGGACCTCTTCGGGTCGGTGTTCTTCATCTCGGTGGGCATGATGGTGAACCCAGAGATCATCGCACAGTACTGGCTGCCGATCCTCATCCTGTCAGTGGTAGTCATCGTTGGAATGATGTTCTTCGGGACCTTCGGTATGCTGCTCACGGGCCAGACACTGCGCATAGCCATGGAGAGCGGTTTCTCGCTCACACAGATCGGTGAGTTCGCCTTCATCATCGCGACGCTCGGCATGAGCCTCGGGGTGCTCGATCCGCAAATCTATCCCATCGTGGTGGCCGTGTCGGTGCTGACGACCTTCACCACTCCATACTTCATCCGTATGGCCGACCCTGCCTACCGATGGACTGAGGCTCACCTGCCCAAGCGCCTGCACTTCCTCATTGACCGCTACTCGGAACACGCCACCGCAGAACAGAACGCTGCTCGGGCCCTGTGGAGCTCGCTCATCAAGCGCTATCTGTGGCGCGTGGTGCTATACTCCATCGTGCTGATTGCGCTGACTCTGATTGCGCTCCATTATGTACTCCCCTTCATGATCGGATTCTCGGCTGAATGGGGCCGACTGCTCACCGCTCTGGTGTCGCTCACGGCGATGGCTCCATTCCTGCTCGCACTCACCTACCCTGCGTCAAAGCATACAGAACGCGAACGTCTGCGCGAGTGCAATGCCCATTTCGATGTCCCGCTCATAGCGATGACCGTGGTGAGATTGCTAATAGCCATGACAATCATCGTCTACCTGCTCAGCTCGATCTTCACCCTCGCCGTGGGCTGGACCTTCGGGGTGGCGTTGTTCATCATAATGATCCTATCCTTCTCGAAACGCATCAAGACACGCCTCGAAAAGATCGAGACCCGCTTCATGGACAATCTCAACGAACGCGACCTGCGCCGTACGGGAGCCAAGAACAGTCTGCTGCCCAACCTTCACCTCGCCTATATCAAGGTCGGGTATGACTGCCCGTTCGTGGGCGAGATGCTCAAAAACTCGGGACTCCGAAGCAAGTATGGTGTCTCGGTATCGTCGATTCGCCGCGGTCAGCACCTCTATATGGTGCCCGGGGCCGAGGCCCGAATCTTCCCGGGTGATATCCTCGGCATCATCGGCACAGAGGAGGAGATCCAGCGTGTGCTTCCAGTGGTCGAAGCCAATGACGACTCGGCCGAGGGGACTAACACTGAGGATGTACGACTCACGAGTGTCCGTATCGGCGAGCACTGTCCCCTCGCGGGCAAGACCGTGGCGAAATGCGGATTGCGTGAGGACTATGAGGCGATGCTCGTGGCCCTGCAAAGGGGCGAGACATACATTCAGCCGAGCCCAGACACGGTTCTCGACCAGGGCGATGTGCTATGGCTCGTAGGCGACGTGAAACGCCTCGCCAAACTCTCCGAATAAACAAGTCTCTCCCAATCCATGACTGAAAATATGCCGACACAGACGATTGACGCTAAGCTCCATACTACCCCCACCCACCCCATGAGCCTCAAACCGGGCAAGGTGCTGGTCGAGGGACGCTATACACTCACCATAGAGAACCTGTTGAGCTCCAATTCGCAGGGATTCACGTACAGAGCGACGGCCCGCACAAAGGAGGCCCGTCCTCGTACCCGCGATGTCGTGGTGAGGGAATTCTTCATGACCTACTGCTCGGAACGCGGCGAAGATGGCCTCAGTGTGCTGACGAGTGAGGAGATAGCCCCGACTGTGGCCAAGTGCAGGGAGAAATTCAGCGAGGCTTCGAAGGAGCGCCGCAGAATCTCGGAACACAACCCGACGCTCATCAATGTCCTCGACACTTTCGAGGCTAACAATACGAGCTACTACGTGGTCGAATGGCTCGAAGGTCCTACGCTCGAAGAGTATGTCGAGGAGCATGGTCCCCTCTCGCTCGACGAAACACGCGGTATACTCGGGCCTATCTTCCGCGCTGCGGCACACATGCACGCCAACCACGCCCTGCACACCGATATTTATCCGGGTCATATCCGTTTCACCAAGCATGGCGGAGAGAACAAGCCTGTATTGTTCAGCCTCTATCCTACGATGCACTTCGACGATGAGGGCAATCCACGGTGGCTTTTGCAGAATACAAGGTGCCGCACCGGTTATGCCCCTCCGGAGCAGTACCGCGAAATCAGCCACTTCCTGCCACAGACCGATGTGTATGCGCTGGCGGCCACAACGGTTTTCTGCCTGACCGGGAAACATCTGCCCGACTCGCGGGAGCTCTCGGATGACGAACTGAGGGAGTATCTCCCGCCGACCCTCCCGGAGACATATTCGGTAGCACTCCTCCACGCTCTCTCGCACGACTTCACTGACCGCACCGAGTCGGTGACCGGGGTGTTCGACGACATGAAGCTGACCTATGGGGTCAATCAGCGAGCCCTGCGCTCGGATCCACAATCGGACGGCAAAGAAAACGAGGAGGATGCAGACGAAACACGTTCGATATTCTCACGCCACAGGCTTTGGGTGATGTTGGTGGCTGCCCTGGTGGCCCTCATCGCCCTCGGTTTCGCGATCATGATAGGCATGAACGATACACCGCTGAGGGATACAGAAATTTTTCTGAATCCGAGGTGAACAATCGAGCCATCCCCGACGTTATACCCAAAGAGAACAAACAACAGACTAACCAACCCAATATAACACGAACAATTATGAAAGCATTGAACATTGTCCTGGCCGTCATCGGCGGTGCCGTTGCCGGTGCAACCGTAGGTCTCCTCATGGCTCCCGAGAAGGGCGAGAAGACACGCAAGAACATCGTGAAGTATCTCGAAGCCAAGGGCATCAAGCTGCAAA
>CAMWXQ010000216.1 GCA_947178235.1 uncultured Muribaculaceae bacterium | reverse complement strand
GGTGGACGCGGGGGCGGTCGAGGCTCAGATAGCCACGGCAGTGGAGGGCGGACGCCTCGTGGAGAGCCGCGGCGGCCTCTACCTGCCTGTTTTCTACAAGGCCGAGAAGGAGGGGGCGGGACGCCTTGCCGAGCTCTCGGCCGTGACCCGCGCCGAGGTTCCCCGAGACCTCATCCCGCCCACAGACCGCCTCGGGCACAACTATACCCCCGCGCAGCTCGACGCCATCGCGACGGCTCTCCGCGGCGGGGTCTCGGTGCTCACGGGCGGCCCCGGGTCGGGGAAGACAACCGTACTCAAAGGGGTCATCGAGGCGCTGGCGGGGATGGAGAAGCGCGTCGTGCTCTGCGCCCCGACGGGGAGGGCGGCCAAGAGGATGTCGGCCCTCACGGGACACGCCGCGACCACCATCCACAGCCTCCTCGGCTACCGCCAGGGTGAGGGATACCGCCGCGCCGAGATCGAGGCCGACGTGCTCATCATCGACGAGGGTTCGATGATGGAGCAGGTTCTATTCAACCACCTGCTCGCGGCCCTGCGCCCGGGCACGGGTGTGATACTCGTGGGGGATGTCGACCAGCTCCCCGCCATCGGCGCGGGCGACGTCCTGCGCGACCTCATCGACTCGGGGGTCGTGCCAGTGGTGAGACTCTGCGAGAACTTCCGTCAGGCGGCGGGGAGCGGTATCGCGGCGGCTGCGCGAGCCATCAATGCGGGACGTCTCCCCGAAGAGGACCCGCGTGAGGACTTCGTGATCATCGAGGAGAGCGGCGCCACGCGCATACGCGAGCGGATAGTCTCACTGATGAGCCGCGAGCTCCCCGAGCGGCGCGGGCTGCGCCCATCGGACATCCTCGTCGTGACCCCTCAGCAGATAGGCCCGCTCGGGGCGCGTGTACTCAATACCGAGCTCCAACGTCGGCTGAATCCCGATGCCGCGGGGCTTACGCGCGGGTCGGTGACACTCCGCCTCGGCGACCCCGTGATGCAGCGCACCAACTCGCGTGCCCGTGGTGTCTACAACGGCGAGACGGGACGCGTGACCGAGGTCGATGCCGAAGCAGGGACTCTCGGGGTCGAGTTTTCGGACGGACGCCACTCGACATACACGCGCACCGAACTGGGCGAACTGACCCTGGCCTATGCCACGTCGGTCCACAAGCTCCAAGGCTCCGAAGCGCGCAATATAATATTTGTGGTGACCTCGGCCCACCGTCCGATGCTGTACCGCAATCTCCTCTACACGGGCGTGAGCCGTGCGACCGACCTGTGCATAATAATAGGTGAGCCCGAGGCACTCCGCCACGCCATCCGCACCAATCCCACCCGCACCCGAAACACAAACTTCAAGCAACGGCTACATTCAAGTTTCGCTGCGCGAAACTTGAAGTTTAAAGTTTAGGGGCCTTACGGCCCGAGGTTTAAAGTTTATTTTTATAAGATTTATACGTCTTATAAATCTTATAAGTCTTATATCTACCCCTAAACTTTAAACCCCAGGCGCGAAGCGCCATAAACTTTAAACTTTTAGATTTGCGTCAGCAAATCTAAAATCCCCTCCTTGCGCGCTGCGAGAGCATACGGTGGCCGATGCGACAGAGGATACAGGCGCGGCGCTCGCAGTAGGCGCGGCGAACCTGGATGAGTGCCTGGGCCGAAAAAGCATTCTGAGGACGCACGCCCGCGTGGGCAAACATCTCGGTGAGGCGGTTGCGCTCGGGCGGCAGGGCGTGCAGCCACTCGACGGCACGCGTCATCATCCCCTCGTCCCCGCGGCGCATACCGTAAGCCATCAGCAGAGGCACGGCGACATTCACCACCACGATCGAGGCCGAACTGCGGCTGATGGTCTCCGTCGCACCCTCCGACGCGGGGCCGAAGGCAAAGCGCCCGGCCCAGTAGCCCGCGAGGGGACGGCGCAGCCAGTCGATGAGCTCGTCCGCGGAGGTGGCCGAGCACACGCGGTCCATGAGGTGGAAGTTCTCGGCCACGATCGCCGCGAGTAGGGCTATGCGGCGGTGTGGTTTGGATGCGGGGCGCACACCACCCGTCTTCCATCCCGGATGACGCAGGGGTGTGAGCGTGAACTTGTGGGCGAGGAAAGCATACTCCCTGCGCAAGCTCTCGGCATAGGGGTCTCCCGCGGGGGCCGTGTCGAGGAGCCCCGACTGGCCGAAGAAGAGTGCTTCGAGCGCGAGGGGGGAGTCGGAATGCTTGCGCACGAAACGGAGCGGGAGCGAGAGCGCGAGGCGTTCCATCGGGTCGGCATTTGTCCCGAATCCGAGGCTCCGCGCAAGCATGACGTACGCGGCCTCCTCCCAGTCGCCCGTGAAACGCTCTACCAACTCGGCCACATGGTCGGCCTTGGCATACACGCGCTCGTATCCGACCGCCGAGAGCCAATCGTGGAGATAGACGGCGGGGAGCCGTCCGAGTTCCGAGGCACAGGGGAGGAGATCGCCGGGAGCGGCATCCACGAGCGAGGCATAGCTGAGGTGGAAGCCCGGGGCGCACTGCATCACCATCTGGGGGATCGTCTCGCCCGACGTGCGGCAGACCTCTGTGTCGTCGCGGTCCACCACATGGAGCACCACCGAGTCATAGGCTGGGTCTCCGTCATGCCCGTGGGCAAACCAGTTCGACGCCTTGGTGTGGATTTCGACATCCCCGGCCCAGAGTTGGTCGCCGATGCAGACCTTGGCGTTGAAGAAGTCGGGCCCCGAGCCGGTATTGAGCTGCCCGGGGTCCAGGACCGTGATTTTCCTGCCGTCGGTGGTGAAGAGGTCTGAGTTGACCAGCAGCCTGTGCTGCCAGACATACTGCATCAGTCGCTCCAAGGAGTAATGTGTATTATATTTATGTTGCTACCTTCGCTATGATAGCTATAATAGCTATTATATACTTTCGAGCTTGCGTTTGAAGGCCACCATTTTGAGGGCGGTCTCGGCAGCCTCGACCCCCTTGTGTCCGGCGGGGCCTCCGCAGCGGTCAAGGGCCTGCTGCTCGTCGAATACAGTGAGGACACAGAAGATGACGGGGATGTCACAGTCGGCATTCAGGGCGGTCACACCCTGGGTCACACTCTGGCACACATAGTCGAAGTGGGGGGTGTCACCCTTGATGACGCAGCCGACGACGATGACGGCGTCGTAGAGCTCGGACTCGATGAGTTGCGAGGCGGCAAAGGTCAGCTCCACGGCCCCGGGGACATCATAACGGCCGATCTGGGCTGCGGGGATGCCATACTTGCGCAGGGTCTCGAAGGCTCCGTCGGCGAGGGGGCCTGTGATGTGGCCGTTCCACTCGGCGCGCACGATGGCGACATTGACATCTTTGCTCAGATAGGGGACGGGAGAGGTGGGGATATGCTGGGACATGATAGGTAGGAGTTTTTGGGTTGGATCCTATTT
>CAMWXQ010000215.1 GCA_947178235.1 uncultured Muribaculaceae bacterium | reverse complement strand
GTCCAGTGGGGCTAATACTTAGTTGTTGCTTCCATAGACCTTCAAAGGAATCTTGCAAGTGACCTTGGAGATGTTCCCGAAGGATACGACTGCATTAACCGAGAGATTGAAGTCGTTAATGAGGCCGATGGAAGGTGCGTCGTAGACAATATTGCTACCCTCAATCTTAAAGGTTGAGCCGGCAGGCAGATTGTTGACGAATGTCTTGTAGTCGGCAGAGGTAGTGTCGAATGTGTACGTAACGGTGGGCTCGGCTACATTGTAGGCGGCTGCTGCACTTGTGAGTTCAAGCGCACCTGTCTCTTCGTTCCATGCGTAGATTGTCTTTGCTGTTTTTGCAGCTTCGATAACCTTCACGGACGGAGCGAGGGCAATGGTCTGTGCACCGGGATCATTGGCATTCATTTCCAGTGCGTCGGCGGTGGTGCCAACAAACGGATTCTGGAAGCGAACGTTGAAGGGACAGGTACAGGTTTCGCCATTGACAAGGGTCTCAACATACTTCATCGCAACATACTTGTTCTTCTCTGTAATAGGAGCGGTAAGAGTAATAAGGTTATTATTAAACGTTACGCCGGTCTGAGAAGTCGGGTTGAGGAAGAAGTCGAGAGCTGCCACATTTGTGACTGCGGTATTGTAGTATTCGAGAATGGTCTTGTTGTTGATCTTCGCAAATGCATCTACAACGTTCATCTCATAAACCCATTCGCCACCTACGAGCTTTCCGATGGCATTCACGACGTTTTGCTTGCCGTCATAGGATGCACCGAGGAAGTAATTGGTGTTGAACTGGTAGTACTGGCAGACTTCCTTCACATAGAATACAATCTTGACGACCACATTGCCATAGAAGTTCGGATCATCCGAGTTGATGGAGATGGTCACGGTGTACTTGGCTCCCTTGTCAGTGTAGTTGTAATAAGTATTCTGTGTCTTGACCTGATTGTTGGCTGCAACGGTCACGCTGGCAGTCTGAGTGTTGCCGCTGCCAAGGGTGGTCTTGCACTCAACGCCATTGGAGGTGAGTGTCACCGCATTATTGGCTGTACCGGTCATGGTTGCGAGAACCTTGGGATTGGTGTCATTCTTCTTCTGATCGACAGCCAGCGAAACGGTGTACTGGTTGGAGGTGCCACCATAGTAATTCCAGAAGTTGCTTGAAGTGAGACCGGCAGCCCCATAGATCTCGTTAGTGATCTGCATCCAATTCATGGTGAAGAATGGATTGTTGAACGAGCTGGTGAGACTATGGTACAACTGAGTGTTGGCGGCTTCGAGATTGATGACGGGTATGCTGGGCTTGGCGTCCTTTTCGACGATTTCAACCTTGATGTAGGCGGATGCAATCATCCGTTTGGTACCCTGGTTGTCTGTGATAAATGCATCAACTCGGACGACAGGGGTTTTGCCGACAGCTTGGATCTGAGTTCCAGTTATATTACTGCTTACTTTCAGATGATTGTCAGAGGTCAGAGTGACAAAATCCTGTTGGTTCGTTTGGTTATCATCGGATATATACTTGGCGGGCAGAGAGAATGTGTAGCTCATACCGACGAAGCCGAGGTCATAGAGCCACTTCTTCTTGTCGGATACAATGAGGCCGGGGATGGTGGTGAGATCAATACCTTCGGCATCGTTGTATTTGAGGTAAACGTTCGCGGGATCTGAGAGCTTGCAGAACTGTTTGATGAAGTCCGAGGTCTCTGAACCTACAATTGCTTGATTACGTGCATAGAGGGATTTAAGTGTCCCTGTCGCCTTGCCACCCATACCGAGCGAGTCGGCCAATGTCGGCACGACTGCCTCGGGTGCAATGTATGTATAGTCAGAGGTATAGACTTCTTGTCCGTTCCAAAGCTGGAAGGCAGCGATATTGTTGTCGTTGCTGCCGGTTGAGAGTTTGGTTTTATTCACGGTCGCATTGGCCAGAATCTTACCGGACTGGTTGAAGCTTACGGAAACGGTGTTCAGAAGATTTGTCTTGTCGGCTGTCGAACGTGAGACAACGGTGCGGTTGATGAAGGCGCCGGCAGCCCCGTCGGCTACCGTTGCGTTCTGAGGATTGATGCGATATTCGAACAGAACGATATTGGACTTGTCCCAACCGGTCTGCGGAGTGAATACCTTGGTCGTGGTGTTGTACTTGGACTCCGAAAGATAGGAGTTGAGATAGTAGAATGGATCGTCTGTGGTGGGGTATGTTGCGAATCCAGCATCGACAGCCCCGGGAATGAAGGCGATGGAGTCGACCATACCGCCAACATAGATCGTGACGGTCTTGTTCTCACCCTCGCCCCCCTCAACACCAGAGAGGATGAGTTTGGAGCCTGAGTATACGGCAGTGATGCCAGTCATGCGCCAGCTGATGGTGGTCGAGCCTATCTTCACACCGTCACGATAGATGTCCCAGCATCCTGTCTCTGTATTGGGGACATAGTACTCGCCATTGGTGCCGTTCTGTCCGGCAGGGCCTTGGGGGCCTTGTGGACCTTGGGGCCCTTGGGGTCCGGTTGCGCCAGTGTCGCCTTTATCACCTTTGTCCCCCTTATCACCCTTGTCGCCTTGGGCGCCGGTGTCACCCTTGTCGCCCTTGTCGCCTTGGGCGCCGGTGTCACCCTTGTCACCCTTGTCGCCTTGGGCACCGGTGTCACCCTTGTCACCCTTGTCGCCTTTGTCGCCCTTGTCGCCTTGGTCACCCTTGGCGCCGTCTGCACCGATGGCCTTGAAGTCGGTCTTGACACCGTCTTTGTACCAGTAGCCGTCAGAGCCTATCGACCAGGATGTGCCGGGGGCACCCGTTGCACCGTCCTTGCCGTTGGTGAGAGCGTAGGTTCGTCCATCGCTCAGCGTGATGTTGATGCCATCAGAGGTCGACTTGACGTCGGTGATGACTGCACCGCTCTCGATCTTGGCTTTGAGGCCTTCGAGGGTGGTACGGATGCTATCGATCTGACCTTGCAGGCTGTTGATGTCATCATCGTAGTCCGTACAGGAGCTGACTCCCAAAGTGGACCCGATGATGAGCGAGGTCGACAATAGCACATTGATGAATTTTTTGTTCATGATGTGATTGATTAAGTTATAACTTGATGTGTCTGGTTGTTTTGTCCTTTTTATTTCGGGTACGTGGAGAATAGTTGTTGTGTACTTTGCTTTGCTCTAATATTCAATTGTTTAGGGTTAATACTTACACTCGGGCAGGATTCCTCCATGCACGGTTTTGAATTTTTGTACAAAGTTAGAGTATTCCCGACAAATGGATGGTAAAACAGTGTTGCGGTGTTGACACGGATGTGTGGCAAACTGTGCGAAACAACCAGAAATCAAGGTTCAGTGTGTTTTTCGGAGGGTTTGAGGTTCTCGCTGATGTCGTCAAAGAAGTTGTGGTTCAGAATCTGGGAAATTCGGTACAGCTGAATTGTGTCTATTG
>CAMWXQ010000214.1 GCA_947178235.1 uncultured Muribaculaceae bacterium | reverse complement strand
TCGAACTCGCCGCCATACTCGGCGTAGTAGAAGGGGGCGTCGTCGACGGTGAAGCCGTAGTGCGAGATGCGCCAGTAGTCGCTGTGGGGTGTGACGGCCATTGTGAGTTTGCCGTCGGCGATGTTCCACTCAGCCGGTTCGTTGAACCAGTTCATCTTCGAGAGGGTCTGTGCGCCGAGGCCGAGGGATGCGAGGAGGGCGGTGGCGAGGAGCAAGGGTCTGATCGCTTTCATGTCTATGCGGTTTAATTGGTTTCTCTATGCGGTTTAATTGGTTTCGATTGTGCAAAGTTAGCCATTCTCACCCCGATACGCAAGTGATCGGGGTGGATATAATAAAGAATCCTCCTTCGGAACTGGTCCGAAGGAGGATTCTATGTGAGTGGTCAAGTTATCTGTGATCAGATGCCTTGGAGTTTGAACTGTACGGGGAGGGTGTACCACACGTTCACGGCGTGACCGTTCATCTTGCCGGGAACGAACTTGGGCAGCGACTTGACGACGCGTACGGCCTCCTTGTCGAGGTCGGGGTCCTTGCCGCGGACAACCTTGACCTCGCCTACGGCGCCGGTCTTGGTGACTACGAACTGGACGGTCACACGGCCCTGGATGTTGTTCTCAGCGGCCATGGGGGGGTACTTGATGTGCTCGCCGAGCCACTTCATGAGAGCTGCGTCGCCACCGGGGAACTGGGGCTTCTGCTCTACGACCTCCCAAACCTTGTCGTCGTCGACGGGTGCGGGTTTCTTCTCCTCGACGATAACCTCTTCCTTGTACTCGCGGACGACGTTGAGGTCGTCGGTACCCTTGTCGAAGTCGGCGGTACCCACGGCGGTGTCGGTGTCTTTGAGTTCGTCCTGGCTCTTGATCTCCTCGACGACTTCCTCGTCGCGGGTGATCTGGAGCTCAGTGGCCTTCACGGTGTTGAGGATCTCTTCGGGGAGGGCTTCGGGCTGCTGCTCCTCGACGCGCTGGTTCTCTTCCTCTTCGGGCTCATCTTCCTGCTCGTCGGCAGTGTAGTCGATCATAGCCTGCTCGATCTGGTCCTCGGGACGGGCTTCGGAGCCTTGGAGGACGGTGTTGGCGAGGAGGCCGAGGAGACCGACGGCGACGAGAACGATGATGATGACGAGCATCGCGCGGTTGTGGCGGCGTGCCGACTCCTTGCGGAGCTGGTATGCGCCGAAGTCCTTGTTCTTGCCTTCGAATATAAGGTCAATCCATTCTGATGATGAAAGATCTACATCTTTTGCCATAGTGTTGAGATTTTTCTGGGTTAATATATATCTGTCATCAACGAATTACTTCTTGGGATTCTTCTTGAGATAGTCGAGAATCATCGCAGAGTCGACCTGATTGATGTTGTCAATCTGATAACGCGAGATCTGGTTGATCTGCATCTCGTCGAGTGCGCTGATCAGGCTCTCCCACGAAGCCTCGGGGGCTGCCTTGATGATCACAACGGGGCGGGTGAGGGTGGAGTCGTTGCGGATCTCCTTGGCGCGGGCCTGGTAGATGGAGTCGTTGGCGTCCTTGTTGCCGGGAGCGAACTCCTTGTTGCGCCAGCGTTCCTTCTCCTTCTCGATCTTCTCGAGCACCTGCTTGTTGCGGTCATGGAGGATTTTGCGAATGCCTTGCTGAATCTTGCCGTCGTTGCCGATGAACTGCTCTGCTTTGAGCTTGTTGTTGTCAAAGAGGCCGTCGCCGTTGGCGTCGGTTACATCGGGCATACCTTCGTAGTAGTAGACGGTGTTCATGGGACGGCCGTTCTCGTCTTTCTTGACGTCGCCGTTGGCATTGCGGTCAGTGGTGAGGATGAGTGTGATAGCTTCGGATTCCTTGGCCTTGTTCATCTGATTCTGCTCGACCTTCTCGTTGGAGGGCAGCGAGATGGTGAGAGTCTGCGACTTAATCATGGTGGTACAAAGCATGAAGAACGTAATCAGAAGCATGTTCATGTCCACCATGGGAGTGAAGTCCACATGGATCGACATCTTCTTCTGGGCGCCTTTTTTCTTTTTGCCGCCGCCGCTTGATTGTTCTATTTGTGCCATAATGATTATTCCTGTTCAGATTTTAATGCGGTCATGATGCTGAAGCGGTTCAACTTCAAGGTTTGGAGGTTGTCCAGCACGTCATGAACGGTGGTGTAGGGGGTATCCTTGTCGGCTTTGACGGCGATACCCTCGCCCTTCTTCATGGCCTTCTGGAGGTTCTCGTTGCCCGAGTTGTAGATGGCGCGCATCCAGATCTGGAATTCGTTGAGCTTCTCCATATCCTTGTTGTCGTTGATGGGGATACCAACGCCTTTCTGATTCATGTCTGCGATGAACTTGTCCTGTTCGGTCTGGGACATGGAAAGGAACTGATGGAGGACCTGGAAAGGCACTCCGAACATATTGATTTTGGAGAATGCCTCGCGGTCAGCGGCAGTGAGCTGCACGGGTGTGCTGGGGTGCTGCTTGTTGTACAGGGTTACTGCTTCATCGAGGATAGTCTTGCGGAGTGCCTCGGTGCCCCAGGTGTCCTTGGTGGCAGCGTCGGCATCGCCGGCTATGGAGATGAAAACTTTCCCTTCGGGGCTTACGAGCACCGACGCCAGGTTGGCGGTGGGCACTTTCTGCTCCGATACGGAGGAGGGGGTCAGCACGGTGACCGGCTCCTTCTGGAGGAAGGTTGACGTCAACATGAAGAAAGTAAGCAAGAGCACAGTCACGTCGCTCATCGCGGTCATGTCGATGAGGGTGCTTTTCCTCTTAATTTTTACTTTTCCCATATTACGTTATCGGTTATTGATGTGAAAGTGTTTGTCTGAGTGGTCTGGACCTTTCAGTGTCAGTGGTTGATAATGTAACGGGGATCAGTGGGTAGCTGCAAATGTCTGCACGATGGAGTAGCCAACCTCGTCGATAGCGTAGGTGAGGTTGTCGATCTTGTTGGTGTAGAAGTTGTAGGAGATTACGGCGAAGGCACCGGTTGCGATACCGAAGGCGGTGTTGATAAGAGCCTCCGAGATACCGGTCGAGAGCTCGGTGGAGTCGGGAGCACCAGAAGCGGCGAGGGCCTGGAAGGACTTGATCATACCGATCACAGTACCGAGAAGACCGACGAGAGTACCGAGGGTGGTGAGGGTAGCGACGATGGGGAGGTTCTGCTGGAGAGCGGGCATCTCGAGAGCGGTAGCCTCTTCAACAGTCTTCTGAAGGTTGGCGACCTTCTGCTCTTTTGAAAGAACGGTGTTGGCGTCCATTTCAGCGTAGCTCTTGAGAGCGGCGGCAACAACGGCAGCAACCGAACCCTTCTGGGTCGAGCAGAGTTTCATAGCGCCTTCGATGTCGTTCTTGGTGAGGCAAGCCTTAACGCCGGAAACAAATTTCTCGATGGAGCCTTTGCCCTTAGCGGAAGAGATGGCGATCCAACGCTCTACAGAGAGCACGATCACGGTGAGGAAG
>CAMWXQ010000213.1 GCA_947178235.1 uncultured Muribaculaceae bacterium | reverse complement strand
ACAATATAACACTAATTACATTTACGGTTAACCCCTAAAAACGGGGTTAACATTAAAGATATTTATACTTATGACCGAAGCTCTCTCGCCTGCCCAAATACTCCGTGCCCTTGGCCAAAGGTTCAAGGAGTACCGTCTGCGTCTCGACATGACGCAGAGGCAGGTGTCCGAGCAGACCACCGTGAGCATCCCGACCATCTACAAGTTCGAGGCCGGGCGCATCACCGATATGTCGGTGGCCACACTCTTCAAGCTGCTGAGGTGTGTAGGGGCTGACACCAACTGGGACCGGATTCTGCCCGAACTGCCCGAATCCCCGTACCTCTACAACGGCGACAACAAGAAACAGCGCATCCGCCACCCGAAGAAATGAACTATCTGACCGTCAAGCTGTGGGGCGAGGAACTCGGACGTCTCGTATGGGATCCAAAACGCCATCTCACCTACTTCCAGTTCAGACCGGGAGCAGGGGGGCGGCCCGACGTGGCACCGTTGCTCAATCCCGTAGGGCAGTGGTCTCCCGAGATGCCTGTGTACGGCGACGCACGCCGTATCTATCAGGGGCTGCCCCCTTTCATCGCCGACTCACTGCCCGACTCGTGGGGCAATAAGGTCTTTGACCGATGGGTAAGGCAGAACCGCATCCCGCCCCGCGACATCACCCCCCTGTACAAGCTGATGTTCATCGGGCGGCGTGCGATGGGAGCCCTCGAATTCGAGCCATCGGCAGGAGATCTCGAACGTCCCCTCGACGTTGACCTCAGAGGCCTCTATGCACTATCGCTCGACATCCTGGCCGAGCGTGAGGCGGCGGTCATAGACCATGACGGAGAGCTGACGCGTCAGGCCCTGCTCGCCGTTGGGACTTCGGCCGGAGGGCGTCAGATGAAGGCGATCATCGCCGTCGACCCTGTGACGGGTGACATACGTTCGGGGCAGACCGACGGCCTCGCGGGGTACGAGTACTGCATAATCAAGTTCGAGGACGAGGTCGTGCCCACCTCGGAGATAGAGATGGCCTACTATGAGATGGCCAAGGCAGCTGGGATAGAGATGGAGGAGTGCCGTCTGGTGAGGGTTGACGGGGTCAACCACTTCCTCACACGCCGATTCGACCGCAAGGAGGGGCAGAAAGTGCATATGCAGACCCTCGCAGCCATCAATCCCGAGGCAGATTCGTACGAGGCTCTGATGGATACATGCCGTCGGCTCGGCCTCACGGACGCCGAGCTCACCGAGGTGTACAGACGCATGGTGTTCAACGTGTTGGCAAACAATACGGATGACCATGGCAAGAACTTCGCCTTCCTGCTCGAACGCGGCGGCCGGTGGAGGCTCGCACCCGCCTACGATATGACCTTCATATTCGACCTTCATGCGGCCGGACCTCAGCGCGCACGGTGTATGTCGCTGTACGGCAGGGTGGACGACATCACCATCGACGACCTCATCGACCTCGGACGGGAGAACAATATCCGTAATCCTGAGGGGATAATCGCCCGCGTGGCCGAGGCCTTGAAGCGCTTCGCCGAGCTCGCGGACAAATACGCGATACCATCGAGGTGGAGACATATCATAGAGAAGGCGTTGAGAGACAATCTCATCGGCTTCGGTCTGCTTGGCCATGTCGACGACCCTGCCGGATACACCGACAGTACGGGCCGCAGTTTCAGCGGGATTTCGGTGGCGGCGAACACTAAGGGCATATACTGTGTGACGGTCAAGATAGATGGCCGTGAGGCCAAGAGGTACGTACGCCCGGGCAAGGAACAATTCGAGCGCTTGCAGGCATACGAGCTCGGATCGCTCGGGGCGGATGAGATGACAGCCCTCCTCGAAGACCTCTTCCCCTCAGAAAAATAAACGGAATCCACCCGCCGGCAATCTTAGTCCCTAATGCCTAAATTCTATGATTGTTTTTCAGAATAAGCACTTTCAATATGCTCATTAATAGTGGTCAATTCAAAGTAATTTCGTAATTTTGCGTTATGTTGACGGCATCCCAAATCTTAGAGCTCGTAGAAGGTGGTGAAGGCTACAATGTAGACTTCAAGCGTAGTGTGCCATCTAAGGTAAAGGAAATCTCTGATGAGGTTGCCGGCTTTGCAAATGCGGCTGGCGGGTATCTCCTTATTGGGGTTGACAATAACAATCAGATCATCGGTGCCGAGATAGACAACAATAAACGTTCTGCCATTCAAGATACTATTGGTGAGATTTCTCCTGCTTTGAAGTGTGAAATCTATCCCGTGGATGTTGAGGGTAAGACTGTCTGGGTCGTTGATGTGCCGAGTGGTAGGGACAAGCCTTACATAACAGGTGGTGTCATATATGTCAGAGAAGGTGCAAATTGTCAGAAACTCCGCTCTGCCGAAGAGATACGCGCTTTCTTTGCCGAGTGTGCCAAGATTTTCTATGATGCAATTCCTTGTCGATGGTTTGACATTGATAATGATATTGAGCTTGACAATTTCCATACCTTTATGGATATGGCCAAGTTGTCTGATACCTTGCCACTTAGACGGTTGTTCGAAAGTCTTGAACTCTTGACCGAGGGTGGTGTGGCAAAAAACGCCACGGCACTGTTCTTTGGGCGCGAGCCGGAACGCAAATTCCCACATGCTGTCATTAGGTGCCTTCGGTTCAAAGGGCTTGATAAGGTACATATCATAGATGACAAGACTTTTGGTGGGCCTCTATATCAGCAGTATCTCAATGCCCTTTCGTGGATAGAGAGTAAACTCGAAGTTGAGTATATCATAAAGGGAACAGGGCCCCGCCAAGAAATATGGGAGATTCCTCTTGATGTTTTCAAGGAGTCCATTATGAACGCCATTTGTCACCGCGATCTGTACGAAGAGGGTGGCACAATTATGGTGGAAGTTTATGATGACCGAGTTGAAATATCTAATCCCGGTGGTCTATTGCCGGTCGTGGCAGCAGAATTCGGGCATAAGAGTATGAGCCGCAATCCTCTCATATTCGGCCTATTTACAAGAATGCATATCGTTGAAAAAGTTGGTTCCGGTATTCCTCGTATGCGTAGGCTGATGAAAGAGGCAGACCTGCCGGAGCCGAAATTCGATACGCAAGGCTTCTTTACGGTGACGTTTATGAAACGTGCCCAGACTAATCGCGCCAACGATGATAGATTAAATGATAGATTAAATGATAGATTAAATGATAGATTAAATTCGCGCGAGAAACGGGTGATTGGGATGTTGTCCGATTCTCCAGGCCTTAGGACCAATGAGCTATCCGAGTTGATTGGAGTTAGCGTCCCTACTTTGTCCCGTACATTGAGAAATCTTATTAATCTTGGTTTGATAGAATATCGGGGTGCCAAAAAGACAGGTGGGTATTATGTTTTGTAGAAATAATTTAGGTTTGGGTGGATTTTGGGGCACGGTTGACGCATCTTAAATAAACTTAACGGCTATTGACCAATACAAACAGGTC
>CAMWXQ010000212.1 GCA_947178235.1 uncultured Muribaculaceae bacterium | reverse complement strand
GCAGTACCCCATGCCCCTCGACGCCGCCGGCCAGGACCCCGTCTACGTCGGCCGTCTCCGCCGCGACCTCGCCGACCCCAACGGCCTCACCTTCTGGCTCGTCGGCGACCAAATCAAAAAAGGCGCCGCCCTCAACGCCGTCCAAATCGCCCAATACCTCCTCACCCACAAACACTGATTCCCCCAAAATCCATACAATATCTCCTCGGAGGCGCCCGTACCTCCGAGGAGATATTTTTTGTATACCCCTACGTTCCTGCCGATTTTTCTGAGCTCTCCCTTTGATTGTCACGAAAATATTCATACCTTTGCGTAGAAGATACCATAACCCCCTTGACCTGCATGAAAAAACTTCCACTCCTGCTCCTGGGTGCCGTCGTGACCCTCGGGGCAGCCGCCCGAAGCCTCGAAGAGAGCCGCGCAAAGGCCCAGGCTCTCATCGATCAGCTCACCCTCGATGAGAAAGTCTCACTGATGATGGACGCCTCCCCGGCAATCGACCGCTTGGGCGTGCCTCAGTTCAACTGGTGGAGCGAGGCGCTCCACGGCGTCGCCCGCGCCGGCAATGCGACAGTCCTCCCCCAAGCCATCGGCATGGCCGCGACGTTCGACGATCAGGCCGTCGGCGAGGCTTTCGGGATGGTGAGCGACGAGGCGCGCGCAAAGTTCAACGGCTTCCGCAAGAAGGGGCCCCTCAAACGCTACCAGGGGCTCGCTTTCTGGACCCCCAACATCAATATTTTCCGTGATCCCAGATGGGGGCGCGGCCAGGAGACCTACGGCGAGGACCCGTACCTCACTTCGGTGATGGGTGCCGCGGTCGTCGAGGGGCTCCAAGGTCCCCGCGATCTCCCCTATATGAAGACGCTCGCCGGTGCCAAGCACTTTGCGGTCCACAGCGGCCCGGAGTGGAACCGCCACAGCTTCGATGCCAAGAACATCGACCCGCGCGACCTGTGGGAGACCTATCTGCCCGCCTTCAAGGTGCTCGTCGACTCGGGCGTGGCCCAGGTGATGTGCGCCTACAACCGCTTCGAGGGTGAGCCCTGCTGCTCGAACAAGAAGCTCCTCGTGCAGATCCTCCGCAACGAGTGGGGGTATGACCGCGTCATTGTCACCGACTGCTGGGCCCTGCGCGACTTTGTCGACACCAACGCCCACCACACCCATGCCACCGAAGAGGAGGCCGGCGCCGACGCCGTGATGTCGGGCACCGACCTCGAATGCGGTCCTCTCTACAAGAGCCTGCGCAAGGCATACGACCTCGGCCTCGTGGATGAGAAGTTCATCGACGCGGCGCTCCTGCGCACCCTCACCGAGCGATTCCGCCTCGGCGAGATCGACGCCGCCGAGACCCCATGGGAGAACCTCACCGTCGAGAACACCGTCGACACCCCCGAACACCGACAGATAGCCCTCGACATGGCCCGCAAGTCGATGACCCTGCTCAAGAATGACGGCACCCTCCCCCTGCGCAAGGATCCGGCCCTCAAGGTCCTCGTCATGGGCCCCAACGCCGTCGACTCGGCAATGCAGTGGGGCAACTACAACGGCTTCCCCACCCACACCACCACCATCCTCGAAGGTATCCGCGCCTATGTGCCCGACGCGCGCTATGTCCGCGGCTGTGACCACGTCGTCAGCAACGACAAGACCTCGGTGTTCAACCTCTTCGACGGAGGCATGAAGGCGACATACTGGAACGGCGAGGCCGGGGCCTCCACCCCTGCCGCCGAGGCCACCTACACCCTCCCCCTCAGCTTCGACACGGGAGGTGCGACCGTCTTTGCGCCCGGCGTAGGCCTCAACGACTTCTCGGCCCGCTATGAGGGCACATTCATTCCCGCCGAGGATGGCGACTATCTGATTGACCTCAAAGGCGCCATGGGCCGCGAAGTCGTCACCGTCGACGGCCGCGAGGTGATCCGCCGCGAGCCCGGAGGACGTCAGGCGCACACCGCAAGCCACATATTCAGCGCCAAGAAGGGTGTACCCGTCAACATCGCACTCGACTACCGCCACTATGACGGCAACGCCACGCTGCAATTCGACATCCTCGCTCCCTCGCGCGAGGTGGTCGACTTCGCCGACGCCGACGTTGTCATCTTCGCCGGCGGCATCTCGCCCAAGCTCGAAGGTGAGGAGATGAAGGTCTCCGTGCCCGGATTCCGCGGCGGCGACCGCGAGACCATCGAGCTCCCCGCCATCCAGCGCCAGATGGTCAAGAAGGCCGTCGATGCGGGCAAGAAGGTCATCTTCGTCAACTGCTCAGGCTCGGCCGTGGCCCTCGCTCCCGAGGACTCCGTATGCTCGGCCATCCTCCAAGCATGGTATCCCGGCCAGGCAGGCGGCCAGGCTGTGGCCGAGGTGCTCTTCGGCGACTACAACCCCGCCGGACGCCTCCCCGTGACCTTCTATGCCTCCGACGCCCAGCTCCCCGACTTCGAAGACTACTCCATGGATGGACGCACCTACCGATTCTTCAAGGGTCAGCCCCTCTATCCCTTCGGCCACGGCCTCAGCTACACGACCTTCGAATATGGCCGTCCCACAGTCGAGCGCAAGGGTGACGATGTCCTCGTCCGCATCCCCGTCACCAACACCGGGCGCATGGACGGCGACGAGGTCGTACAGGTCTACGTCTCCTCGGACGCCGACCCCACAGGTCCCGCCAAGAACCTCAAAGCCTTCCGCCGCGTCCCCATCCACCGCGGGCAGACCAAGATAGTCGAATTCACCCTCACCCCCGAGGCCTTCGCGACCTTCGACCACGCAACCCAGCGCCTCACAACCCGCCCCGGAACCTACCGCCTCACCATCGGCCCCTCCTCCGCCACCGGCCAGGAGACCACCGTGACACTCTGACCAATTCGATAACACATACGAGAGCGTAGCTCTCGAATCTAAAAAATACCCAGCGAATCCATTCGTTGGGTATTTCGTTGCGTAGCATTTCGGCACCATCATCGGAGGCGCGGAGCGCCGTGTTCGTGAGTAACCCCACCAGAAGTGAAACGGAGGGTGGGGAGAAAGAATCTAAAAACAGACAATGAGGCTCGGAGAGCTGAATTTATGGTTAGTACGTTGTTACCATTAAATCAGCTCTCCGAGCCTCAATTTTGTGTATTTTGGCTGATCCCCACCCTCCGCTCCACTGCATTCCGCTCCTGGTGGGGTTACTCACGAAAACGGCGCTCCGCGCCTTCGAATCTGGGGCTACTTGACAAAAAAGTTTTCATTATAACTGAAACTTTTCCCTTTTTCGCAGGGAGTTTCAGTTATAATGAAAACGTTTTATCCTTGATTTCCGCCGTGGGGGTTATTTCCCGGGTTTGGTCAGGAGGTTCTTGAAGAGGCGGCGGGCGACGGAGGCCGAGTTGTCGGGATTGAGGAGGTTCGACTCGATGTCGAGGGTATTGTAGACGACCTCGCCTTTGCCGTAGGGGAGGCTGCCGAGGGCACCGCCCAGATGGAAGGGCCACGA
>CAMWXQ010000211.1 GCA_947178235.1 uncultured Muribaculaceae bacterium | reverse complement strand
GAAGAAGAGCATCCCCACCCTCGTGCAGAAATCTCTGACAGGTTTCGCAGCCGGGGTGATGGTGGCGGCATCGGTATGGTCTCTGCTGATTCCATCCATCGAGATGACGGGCAAGGATGGACTGGCGAGCATAGTACCGGCATTGATCGGATTCTTAGCGGGTATATTCTTTCTGCTTTCGCTCGACACCATAATCCCCCACCAACACATAGACAGCAACAAGAGCGAGGGACCTAAATCGCATCTGTCAAAGACGACCAAACTGGTATTCGCCATCACCCTGCACAATCTCCCCGAGGGTATGGCTGTGGGCGTGGCGATCGCCGCAGCAATGGGACACAACTCGTACATGTCTATGGCCGGGGCGGTGGCCCTGTCACTCGGCATGGCAATTCAGAATTTCCCCGAGGGTGCCATCGTGTCGATGCCGCTGAGAAATGCAGGCAATTCGCGTCGCAAATCGTTTCTGATGGGTGCGCTGAGCGGTGTCGTCGAGCCGATCGGCACAATATTGACGATACTCCTCGCCTCCGTTTTCATGCCTGTCCTCCCCTATCTCCTCGCCTTCTCGGCGGGAGCGATGATGTATGTCGTGGTCGAGGAGCTGATTCCCGAGACACAGGAGGGTGAGCACTCGAACATGGGCACGATAGGTTTCGCCGTGGGCTTCATGCTCATGATGGTACTCGACGTTGTTCTCGGATAAATTTTTCTATCTCGGGGATGCACTCGGCGGCGGTGTGACAGTCACGGCAGAGTGCCTCGACAGGGCATGGGCCTGTGCCGGAGCGGTTGATGATCCCCGGAACAAGTTCGGCATACTCCACGGGGATGCCTGCGGCTTCGAACAATTCGAGGGCGGGGAGACTGATGACATCGGCATATACACTCGAAACTCCACCCACAACCATGAGAGCGGCTGCACCCTTGCCGATCACCTTGTCGGCAACCGTAGCACCGCTGAGGAGAGCGGGGTCCGTATTTAATATACGATAGAGGTCTGCAACCCCACGCTCGCGGCACAGGGTCACCTCGCCATGATTGAAAATCACGCACGAGCACCCCTCGCGGTGGAGCATCCCGACAATATCAATACCGACATGCTTCATGTGGTCTCGCGTTTGAGCGATTCGACATAGCGGTCGATGCGGTGGAGCTCCTTGGGTATATTTATAGACTGCGGGCAATGGTGGACACACTGTTTGCAGCCGATGCAGTGGCTCGCCTGACGGAGTTTAGGCACAGAGCGGTCATAGCCGACGAGGAACGCGCGGCGCGCGCGGGCATAGTCGGGCGACTGGCTGTTCTCGGCGATGTTGCCCTGGTTGACACACTTATTATAGTGCAGGAGGATGGCCGGGATGTCGATGCCATACGGGCATGGCATACAATATTTGCAGTCGTTGCAGGCCACGGTCGGGTACTTGACCATGAGGTCGGCGGTATCGTAGAGAAATTGCATCTCCTCGTCGCTGAGCGGCACGAGTGGACAATAGGTACGGAGATTGTCTTCGAGATGCTCCATATATGTCATGCCGCTGAGGACTGTGAGGACACCAGGATGCGTACCCGCGTATCTGAAAGCCCATGAGGCCACGCTGTTCTCGGGCGAACGTTCTTTCAGCCTCTCGGCTATATGGTCGGGGACATTCGATAGACGGCCTCCGAGGAGCGGCTCCATGATGACGGCGGGAATCCCGCGCTTTGCCAGTTCGCCATAGAGATACTCGCCGTCGGTGTTGCGTGGATTCAGTTCCTTTGCATGTTTCCAGTCCATGTAATTGAGCTGAATCTGAACGAAATCCCACTTGTACTTGTCGTGATTGGCGAGAGCCCAGTCGAAGACCTCAATGTCACCGTGATAGGAGAAACCGAGATTGCGGATGCGTCCCGCCTCGCGCTCGGCGAGGAGGAAGTCGAGTACACCGTTGTCAATGAATCGGGCACGGAAATCCTCCATGCCGTTGCCCATGCCGATGGCGTGTAGGAGGAGATAGTCTATGTAGTCGGTCTGCAACTCCTTGAACGAATTGCGGTACATCTCGATCGAGGCCTCGCGGCTCCATGTCTGAGGCGCGAAGTTCGAGAGCTTGGTGGCGATGAAGTACGATTCACGCGGATGACGTGCGAGGGCGATGCCTGTGGCACGCTCAGAGCGTCCCTTGCAGTATACCGGAGATGTGTCGAAGTAGTTGACACCGTGGGCGAGAGCGGTGTCGACGAGGCGGTTGATGGTCTCCTGGTCCATCTCGTCCTCGCCGTCGTCATTGCCCGACGGGATAGTGGGCCAACGCATACATCCGTACCCGAGAATCGAGACTTTGTCACCTGTGGTGGGATTGGTGCGCAGCGTCATGCGGTCCACAGGGATGTCCGGGAGAGCGGTCGTGCTTTCGGAGATCTGTCGCAAGCGGTCGGTGCAGCCCGCGAGGGCAAGTCCCGTAACACCGGCACCGACACCGAGACGGCGGAGGAAATCCCTGCGGTTGATATTCGTATCTGACATAAGATTATGAATTTACGGATTAGATTGTCCTGTGAACCTCGTGGCCTTCGACATAGATGGCGCTGAACGGACGCGAGGGGCATAGATTCTCACATGCGCCACAGCCGATGCACCGCTCGGTATTCACGATTGGGATTCGGGGTGAATCGGGATTGTTCCTGTCGGAGCGCACCATCTTGATTGCGCCCACAGGGCAGTGGCGGGCACAGTTGCCACACTCGACGCCGTCTGTGAGCGGGACACAATTCTCTTTGACCCAAACGGCGTGACCAATCTGGATGGAAGACTTATCGGCCTCGGTCAGAGGACGGATAGCTCCCGAGGGACAGACATCCGAGCAGCGCGTACACTCGGGACGGCAGTAACCGCGCTCGTACGAGGACTCGGGCTGCATGAAGGTCGTGAGATCGGTGGAGGGGCGGAGGACGCCGTTGGGACACGCCGAGACACAGAGCTGACAGGCAGTGCAGCGCGAGGCGAGGTTGTTGAGGCTCACGGCTCCCGGCGGAACAATGCGGGTCTTGCGCGGTGGAATCTTCTTGTCGGCGATGACGGCGAGCCCTCCGTCGACGGTCTTCTCCTGCGCCTTGATGGCCGAGGTCGCGGCTACGGCTGTGGCAACGGAGAGGAAGCTGCGCCTTGATGTAGCGATACCTGCCTCATCTGCGACGGCACCGCGTCGGAAGGTGTAAGAGATAGCTCCTTTGTGACACTTGGATATACAGTCGAAACAGGTTACGCAACGCGAGAGGTCGATGGCGTGAGCCTTCGAGTCGATGCATGACGCCTTGCAGTTGCGGGCGCAAAGGCCACAGCCATTGCACTTGGAGGTATCTATGACAGGTCTGAGCAGGGAGAAGCGCGAGAAGAACCCAAGCAGCGTGCCGACAGGACAGATGGTGTTGCAGTAGGTGCGTCCGTTGCGCCACGCGAGTATGGCGAGTACGACGAGTGTGACAGACGCGATAGTCAGCACCATAC
>CAMWXQ010000210.1 GCA_947178235.1 uncultured Muribaculaceae bacterium | reverse complement strand
GAGAGGCAAGCCAGTTCGTGGGGCCATGAATTGCCGAGGTTGAGGAGTATCACCGCACCGGCGATGAAGAGGATTTCGAATATCAGAGAGGTGATTATCAGACCTTTCGATGCGCTCGGGGCATGGAACAGCATCACCGCAGCCCCCCACATCACGGCCAGCAGGGGGAGTGCCGCCGCGAGCATCGCCAGTAAGATCCCGAATCCGGTCACATAGGGTGTCCCGAGCGGTATATCCATCGCCTGGGCCAGGCTCACCGACCCGCCCACGGCGATGGTGATGAGGGCTACGACCACGACAATAGCGAAAATAATGAATATCATCGCCCCGATCCCCGCGCAGAGCCCGAAGAGCCCAGCGAAGAAGGCCCCGACGACGCGGAAGACGCCGTTGAAGAACCCGCCGATGCCGTTCGAGACGTTGCGTACGGTGTTCGTTGTCGCGTCCACCACGGTCTGGCCCACGGTCGTGAAGTTGACAGGCTCACCCCTCATTTCGAGTATCTCCTTCGGGGTTTTGGCGAGCGGAATTACCATCCAGCAGACGAGATAAACGAGCAGGCAGGGCCAAACCGCCGTACAGATGGCGAAGAGCGTCAGGAGTATGCGCATCACCGCAGGGTCCCATCCCCAGTACACGGCCAGGCCCCCGATCACGCCGCCGAGGATACGGTCGTCCGGATTGCGGAAGAGACGCTTGCGCGGAGCCTCGGTGTGCACGCCGTTGAAGGGCGGGGGCACATCCCGTCCCGTGCCGCTCCCCTCGGGCTCGGGCGACGCGGGCTCGTCCGATAGATCCTCGGGTCGCCCCATCACGCCTATCACCGCCGTGACATCCTCGATGGTTATCACCCGCTCCTGGCCGCCGCGGCGGCGCTCGTCGAAGTGCTCGGCGATGCGTCCCTCCATATCCTCCACGATTTCGGTGCCCTCGGCGCCCGTGAAGGTGTTGCGCAGCTCGGTGAGATAGCGGTTCAGAAGCCCGTAGGCATCCTCGTCTATATAGTATATTCTTCCGTTGATGTTAGCGGGGAAAGCTTTTTTCATGACTCTGGTGATGTTTGGGTTGGTGGTTCGGTGGGGTAGGGGAGGCGGTCGCCCATCAGTATGGAGACCGAGGTGGCCATGTCTTGCCAGGCCAGGGTGAGATCGGCGAGGAACTCCTCGCCCAGGGGGGTGAGCTTGTAGTACTTGCGCGGGGGGCCCTGCGTCGACTCCTCCCAGCGGTAGCCGAGGAGGCCATCCTTTTTCAGTCGGGTCAGCAGGGGGTAGAGTGTCCCCTCGACCACTATCAGCCGCGCCGCTTTGAGCCGCTCGATCATCTCCGAGGCATAGGCGTCGCGCTGTCTCAGCAGGAGCAGCACGCAGAATTCAAGCATCCCCTTGCGCATCTGCGAACGTATGTTCTCTATCGTCGTTGCCATGTCTGTCGCGGGGTTTGGTTATCTGTTTGCGATGCAAAGGTAGATGGTTTTAAGGTACTATGCAATACCAAGTACCTTGATTTAACAAATATTAATCCTTGAACAATTCTCTCCTCTCGGTTTTTATAGTTATGTAACCACCCTTTCATCACGCTTCACACATTCATCACATTATGCTCCGAAAGACTCTCATTGCCCTCTGCCTGTCGACGCTCGCTCTGTCGGCCGTTGCCGTCACGCCCAAGTCACTCCCCGACCGCATGGTCGACTCCCTCGCCTCGTCCATGAAGGTTGTCTACCTCGATGGCCGTCCCGACTCCGAGGCTGTCCGCCGTGCCGACGTCGACTCGCTGCGCGAGAAGATTGCCCACTTCTACTACGACCAGTTCCGCGCCTTCTCAGACCCCGCCTCGCCATACTTCCTCTTCATGAGCAAGGATGCGCAGCTCGCCATGGGCATCGGCGGATGCGTCCGTATGCGCGGCTACTATGACTGGGGCGGAGCCATACCTGCTGCCGGCTTCGCGCCCATGCTCATACCGATGACCCCCGACCCCGCCAAGATGCGCCACTTCGACACCACCCCCTCGGGCTCGACACTCTTCTTCCGCGTCCTCGGCCGCATGAAGACCCTCGGCGACTATCAGCTATACATCGAAGCCAACTTCAATGGCTACCAGGGCCGCGACTTCCACCTCAAGAAGGCCTACGCGCAGATCAATGACGTCACCGTCGGATACGCCAACTCCACATTCTCCGACCCCGCCGCGCTCCCCCCGACCGTGGATGCCCAGGGCCCGGCCAACAAGGTCAGCCCCACAGCCGTCCTCGTGCGCTACATGCCTGTCATCCGGCAGAAGTGGGTCCTCGCCGCCTCGGTCGAGACCCCCTCGGCACCCTCATTCGCCCCCGACGGCACCAGTGTCGGCAAGGTTGACAACTGGCTCCCCGACTTCGCCGCCTTCGTCCAGTACCAGTGGGACCGCTCGGCCCACCTGCGCCTCTCGGGCGTCATCCGCACACTCTCGTACCGCGACCTGCTCACGCAGACCAATGTCAACCGCGCCGGATGGGGTGTACAGCTCAGCTCGACGGGCCATATCCTCCCCGCGCTCACCTACTACGCCACACTCAACTATGGCCGCGGTATCGCCGGCCTCGGCGGTGACCTCGCCATCGGCAATTACGACCTTGTTCCCGACCCCGATACCCCCGGGCGCCTCTACGCACCCCGCTCCTACGGATGGTGCTTCGGCCTCCAATACAACATCCTCCACAACCTCTTCGTGAGCGCATCGGCCTCGCAGACACGCTACCTCCCCTCGCACACCGTCGCCCCCTCCGAGTACCGCTACGGCATCGCCTCGGACATCAATATCTTCTATAACCTCACACCCCGCATCCAGGTCGGGGCTGAGTTCGACTGGGGCCTCCGTGCCGACGCCGACGGCCATCACCGCGCCGCCCGCCGCATCGGCGCCATGTGCCAGTTCTCGTTCTGAGAATTAAGAATTAAAAATTAAGAATTAAGAATTGGGATAGAGGGTTCCGCGCCTCACACCCAATTCTTAATTCTTAATTTTTAATTCTCAATTCTTAATTCAGAGTCCCAGCTCCTTGCGGTAGTCTGCGAGCATCTTCGCATACTCCTCGTCGGTGAGATAGACCTCGCCGGGGTTCATGCGGAATGTGCCGCCGTAGTCGGGGCCGTCGACATACTTGGGGGCCAGGTGGAAGTGCAGGTGCGAGAGCTTGTCGCTATACGCGCCGTAGTTGATTTTCTCGGGATTGAAGAGCTTCTGCATGGCGCGGGTCACCTTGGCCACGTCGGCCATGAAGGCATTGCGCTCCTCGTCCGACAGCTCGTTGAGGTCATTGACATGGCCGTTGTATGCCACCAGGGCGCGTCCCTTGTAGGTCTGCTCCTTGAAGATGAAGGCGCGCGAGACGCTCAGAGGGCCGATTTCGATCATCAGATTGTGCAGAGTGTCGTTGTTGGTGCAGTAGAGACACTCCTTGGGATCACTGTACATGGGTTTAGAGTTTAAAGTTGAGAGTTGAAAGGGGC
>CAMWXQ010000209.1 GCA_947178235.1 uncultured Muribaculaceae bacterium | reverse complement strand
CGCTCTGGACGCATCACACTCCCCCGCGCTGGAGAGATAATCCTCGACGAGAACATTCTCCAACCCGCCGACTGTGTCATCACCCAGACCGATGCCGACTGAGACATTCAACTTCGACCGCCCCACCTCGCGCCTCGGCTCGGGATCGTACAAGTGGGACGAGCATCCCGGGCCAGTGCCGATGTGGGTGGCCGACATGGACTTCGAGACCGCGCCATGCGTCATCGAGGCGCTGCGCCGCCGCGTCGACCACGGCATCTTCGGGTACACGCTCGTGACAGACGCCTACTACGAGGCTCTGACTGGATGGTTCGCCTCGCGCCACGGATTCAGTTTCGGGCGCGGCGATGTCATCTACACATCGGGGGTCGTGCCCGCCATCTCGGCCATCATCAAGGCTCTCGTGCGCCCCGGCGACGGAGTGATCGTGCAGACCCCGGTCTACAACTGCTTCTTCTCCTCGATCCGCAACAACGGGTGCCGCATCGTCGAGAACCCGCTCATGCGCGAGGACACCGCCGAGGGTGAGTTCACCTACCGCATGGACTTCGACGGCCTCGAACGTCTCTGCGCCGACCCCGCCAACACCATGCTCATCCTCTGCAACCCCGCCAATCCCGCGGGGAGGCTCTGGACCACGGATGAGCTCACCCGACTGCGCGACATCGCCGCCCGCCACGGCGTCCGCGTCGTCTCGGACGAGATCCACTGCGAGCTGACACCGCCCGGCGAGAACTATACCCCCTACGGCCCCATCGACCCCGAGGCGATCGTTTGCCTCTCCCCATCGAAGGCATTCAACACCGCGGGGTTGCAGATTGCCAACATCGTCTGCCGCGACGAAGCCTCGCGCGCGCTCATCGACCGCGCCATCAACATCAACGAGGTCTGTGACGTCAATCCCTTCGGCGTCGAGGGGCTCAAAGCCGCCTACTCGCCCGAGGGAGCCGCGTGGCTCGACGCACTGCGCCGCTACCTGCACTCCAACTGGCTCGCCGCCCGCGACATTCTCCGACGCGAGCTTCCAGATTGCCCGGTCTGCCGCCTCGAAGCGACTTACCTCGTGTGGGTAGACGTCAGCGCGCTCATGGATCGCACGACGGACATCGCCGACCTGCTCGAACATGAGGCCGGAGTGCGCGTCAGCCCGGGGGCAATGTACGGCGACCCCCGATTCATCCGCCTCAACATAGCCATGCAGCGCGACCGCATGGAGGCCGCCCTCCACGCCGTCTGCAAGACCCTTTCCAAGCTGTGACCGACATTTCGCTCATACGCTCGGGCAGGCCCTTGTCCCTCGGACAGCAGCTCCGTCTCACCGCCATGCTCTCGTGGCCGGCCATGATGGCGCAGTTGTCCAGCATCCTCATGCAGTATATCGACGCGGCCATGGTCGGACGCCTCGGGGCTGACCCGTCGGCCTCGGTGGGGCTTGTCTCCACCACACTCTGGCTCTTCTGGGGGGTATGCTCGATGGTCACCACCGGCTTCTCGGTCCAGGTCGCCCACTCGGTCGGTGCGGGGGACTTCGACAAGGCCCGCTCCATCCTGCGCCAGAGCATCGTCGCCTGCACACTCTTCGGAGTGCTGATGGCGGTCATCGGCGTGGCCATCTCCGGGCCGCTACCCCGATGGCTCGGAGGAACCGAAGCGGTCTGTGCGGGAGCCTCGGTCTACTTCCTTGTCTTCGTGGCCGCCCTCCCCGTGCTCACCCTCAGCTATCTCGGCGGGGCCATGCTCCGCTGCGCCGGAAACATGAAGGTCCCGGGGCTGCTGAGCGTCCTCATGTGCTTCCTCGACGTATTCTTCAACTTCCTCCTCATCTTCCCGACGCGCGACGTGAGCCTGCTCGGTCTCACCTTCACCATGCCCGGCGCGGGGCTCGGAGTCCTCGGCGCTGCGCTCGGGACGGTCGGTGCCGAGTGTGTATCGGCGGGGCTGATGATGTGGTACCTGCTCCGCCGCCAACCCGATATCATGCTCCGCGGCACCACCGGGTCCTACCGCCCGACACGCCCTATATTGCGCAACGCCTTGAAGGTCTCCGCGCCGATGACGCTCGAACACGCCGTCATCTGCGGCGCACAGATCGCGGTGACCGTCATCGTTGCACCGCTCGGAGTGCTCGCCATCGCCGCCAACTCGTTTGCGGTGACCGCCGAGAGCCTCTGCTATATGCCGGGCTACGGCATCGCCGATGCGGCCACCACACTCGTGGGCCAGAGCTATGGTGCCAAACGGCTCGACCTCGCCAAGCGCTTCGGCTACATCACCACGGCGGCGGGTATGTTCACAATGACCGTCATGGGTGTCGTCCTCTATCTCTTCGCCCCCGCCGTCATGGGGATACTCAGCCCTGTCGAGGGTATCGTCGAGCTCGGCGCATCGGCCCTACGCATCGAGGCCTTTGCCGAACCGATGTTCGCCGCCGCCATCGTGGCCTACGGCGTGATGGTCGGTGTGGGCGACACGATCCTCCCCGCGTGCATGAACTTCGGCAGTATCTGGCTTGTCCGACTACCCCTCGCCGCCATCCTCGCACCCCGCATGGGACTGGACGGAGTGTGGCTCGCGATGTGCATCGAACTATGTTTCCGCGGTGCCATCTTCCTGTGGAGGCTCATTTCGGGCGCGTGGCTCAAACGTGGTCTCTGACGGTCAAAAACTGTCATTTGAGGCGCACAGAGGGGGATGGATGAATTTTTCCACCTCATTTTGACAATTTTTCCACCTCGCGGAGCGTGTGTTTTGGGTAATTTTGCAACATAACCAATCATCCATATCACGCCACCATGAAGACAATCCGCCTCATGAGCCTCGCGGCACTCCTCGCCGCAAGCACCACCGCCGACCTCCACGCCCTCAACATCACCGCGGGCGCAGGGTGGCTCGAGACCGCCTCGGTCAAGTGGAAGCCCTGCGAGGGAGCGACACTATATAATGTATATTATATCCCCGCCGGAGGCGAAGCTGTCCTCGCCGACACCCCTCTCACCCGCCGCTATGCCGACGGTCTCCGCGCCGACATCCCCGGCTTGAAGGCGGGCAACTATACACTCCGCGTTGATGCGTTGGATGCCTCCGGCAAGGTCATCGACTCGGCCGAGACATCGACCATCACCGTCGAACCCAACAACCGCGAGGGATTCGCATTCACCGACGGGAACATCCCCGGTGCATACAACCTCGACGGCACCCCCAAGGATGGCGCACGCATTATATATGTGACACCCGCAACGGTCAACACTGTGGTCTGCCCCGTGGCCAACAACAAGGGTGTAACCACCGACTACACCGGCCTCGCCGCCATCCTCGAAGCGTATGGCAAGGGGTATGACAAGACCCCGCTGATCATCCGCATGATCGGTGCAGTGACCGAAAATGACTTCACCGGCCTCAAAGACGGCAACTACATCAACTTCCAAGGCTCGAACAACTCCACCCGCCTCATCGAGAACATCACTCTCGAAGGGATCGGGTCGGATGCCACGCTCTACGGTTA
>CAMWXQ010000208.1 GCA_947178235.1 uncultured Muribaculaceae bacterium | reverse complement strand
CTGTACCGGGCCGGGGCGGCGGCGCCGCGGCTTTTCCCTGCACCAAGCTCTACATAGCCCTCGGCGTCAAGAAGGAGAATGTCGTCATGGTCGACTCCAAGGGTGTCATCACCGACAAACGCCCCGGCCTCAACGCCCAGAAGGCATACTTCGCGACCTCGCGCGACATCACCACCCTGGCCGAGGCTATGGTCGACGCCGACGTCTTCCTCGGCCTCTCCGTCAAGGATGTCGTCACCCCCGACATGATCAAGTCCATGGCACCCAGGCCTATCGTCTTCGCCCTTGCCAACCCCGACCCCGAGATCGCATACGACCTGGCCGTCGCCACCCGCCCCGACATCATCATGGCCACGGGACGCTCCGACTTCCCCAACCAGATCAACAACGTCCTCGGCTTCCCCTACATCTTCCGCGGAGCCCTCGACTGCGGCGCATCCGAGATCAACGAGACCATGAAGATCTACGCCGTCAAGGCCATCGCCGAGATCGCACGCAAGCCCGTGCCCCCGGTGGTCAACGCCGCCGTCGGACGCACCAATCTCAAATTCGGCCGCGAATACATCGTCCCGACACCCTTCGACCCCCGTCTGCTCACCGCCGTCTCTCCCGCCGTCGCGCGCGGCGCCATGGACTCCGGCGTCGCACGCCGCCCCATCGAAGACTGGGCCGCCTATGACGAGAAGCTCCTCCGTCTCAAAGGCAACGACCGCAAGTTCACCCGCCGCCTCAACGAAGTTGCCCGCACCAACCCCAAGCGTGTCGTCTTCGCCGACGCCAACACCGACAACATGCTCCGCGCCGCTGCCATCGCCGCAGCCGACGGCCTCTGCATACCCCTCCTGCTCGGCAACGAGGAGATGATCGGCAAGCGCGCCGCACGCCTCGGCCTCGACATCTCCGGCATCGAGATCGTCAACCTCCGCCACGACCGCGAGGCACCCCGCCGCGAGCGCTATGCCCGTATGCTCGCCGAGAAGCGCCAGCGCCAGGGCGAGAACTACGACGCAGCCCTCGAAAAGATGTTCGACCGCGCATACTTCGGCATGATGATGGTCGAGAACGGCGACGCCGACGCCCTCATCGCCGGCATCCGCTCGGCCAACGACCAGGCCTCAAACATCGCCCGCGAGGTCATCGGCATCCGCGACGGATTCAACCACTTCGCATCGCTCCACGTCCTCGAAACCTCCAAGGGCACATACTTCCTCGCCGACACCATGATCAACGGCGAGGCCGACGAAGAAACCCTCTACGACATCACCCGCCTCACAGCCGACGCCGTCAAGTTCTTCGCCCACGATCCCGTCATGGCCCTCGTGTCCTACTCCAACTTCGGATCGAACAACGACCCCGAGTGCCGCATGGTACACAACGTAGTCGACCGCATCCACGCCGAACGTCCCGAGCTCCCCATCGACGGCGAGATGCAGATCAACTACGCATTCAACGGCCCCGTCCGCGACAAGGTATTCCCCTTCAACCGCCTCAAGGATAAGGAGGTCAACACCCTCGTCTTCCCCAACCTCTCGGCTGCCAACGCCGCATACCGCATCATGCTCGAGATGGGCGTCGGCGAGAGCATCGGCCCGATCCAGATGGGCTTGAAGAAACCCATCCACTTCATCAACGTCGACGCCGAAGTCCGCGACATCCTCAACCTCATCGCCGTCGCCGTCCTCGACGCCACCGTCGCCGAAGCCCAGTCCTACCAGTAATCCCGCCGCTATCCCCGCATAGCCCCAAAGCCAAACCCTCCCCCGCACCGACACGCGCAGGGGAGGGTTTTCTGTGCGCAAATCGCTTTTCGCTCCCGAAATTTGTTTTTCATGCTGAAAATGACTAACTTTGTATTTACTTTGAATATTTAGACTCTTTTTGCCTCTCTCCAATCCATTCTGTGACGGTGAACGGAGTCCAAGTGAATCTGTTAACCATTCTTTATCACCGGAAATCCCAAAGATTACTACCTGAATAAATATGTGTGGAATCGTAGGTTATATAGGCTCCCAGCGAGCTTATGACATTCTCATCCAGGGCCTCAAACGTCTCGAATACCGTGGCTATGACAGCGCCGGCGTCGCTCTCATCGACGAGGACGGCTCGCTCAATGTCCACAAGGCCCGCGGCAAGGTTGCCAATCTCGAACAGACCGCTGCCGCAGGCAACATCAACGGTTCGCTCGGAATCGCCCACACTCGCTGGGCCACACACGGCGAACCAAATGACATCAACGCCCATCCCCACGTGAGCCAGAGCGGTGACATCGCCCTCGTGCACAACGGGACCATCGAGAACTATGCCGTGCTCAAAAAGGCACTCGCCGAGCACGGATACACCTTCAAGTCGGAGACCGACACGGAGGTCCTCGTTCAGCTCATCGACTATATCCGAGCCGAGAACAAGTGCTCGCTGCTCGAAGCTGTCCGCGAGGCCCTCATGCAGGTCGAGGGCGCATACGCGATCGCCGTCATCGAGAAGGGGAACCCCGATCAGCTCATCGCCGCCCGCAAGAGCTCGCCCCTCGTCATCGGTGTGGGCGAGGACGAGACCTTCATCGCCTCGGACGCCACGCCCATCGTCGGATACACCGACAAGGTCATCTACCTCAAAGACAACGAACTCGCCCTCATCCGCCGCGGCGAGCCGATACTCGTGACCTCCATCGACTCCAACGTCCCCTCGCAGGTCGACATACAGAAACTCAAACTCTCCCTCGCCCAGCTCGAGAAGGGTGGCTACGACACCTTCATGCTCAAAGAGATCTTCGAGCAGCCCGCCACTCTCCGCGACTGTATCCGCGGCCGCATATCGCCCGACGGCTCGCGCGTCATCCTCTCGGGTGTCGAGGAGCACAAGGATAAGTTTGCAAAGGCCAAGCGCATAACCCTCGTCGCCTGCGGTACGTCGTGGCACGCAGCCCTCATCGGGAAGCGTCTCATCCAGGACTTCTGCTCGCTCCCCGTCTCGGTCGAGTACGCCTCCGAGTTCCGGTACAGCAACCCCTTCCTCAACGACAAGGATCTCGTCATCGCCATCTCGCAGTCAGGTGAGACCGCCGACACCCTCGCCGCCATACAGATGGCCCATGACAAGGGTGCATTCGTCTACGGCATATGCAATGTCGTCGGTGCCTCCATCCCCCGCAATACCGACTCCGGCACATACATCCACGTCGGCCCCGAGATAGGCGTCGCCTCCACCAAGGCATTCACCGGTCAGGTCACCGTCCTCACCCTCCTCGCCCTCGCCGTCGGTCAGCTCCGAGGGACCGTCTCCGCCGCCACCGTCAAGGAGATCGCCACCGCACTCAACAAGCTCCCCGAGATTCTCGAAGAGACCCTCAAACTCGCCCCCGAGATGCAGAAGCTCTCGCGCGTATTCACCTACGCCCACAACTTCCTCTACCTCGGCCGCGGTTACAACTACCCCACCGCTCTCGAAGGAGCCCTCAAACTCAAAGAGATCTCCTACATCCACGCCGAGGGCTATCCCGCAGCCGAGATGAAGC
>CAMWXQ010000207.1 GCA_947178235.1 uncultured Muribaculaceae bacterium | reverse complement strand
TTCGAGTAGATGGCGTTGACGCCGTCGATGGTGACGAAGTCCTTGCGCTGGGCGGCGAGCTCGGGGTCGTGGTCGGTGGCCTTGACGGTGATGGTGGGGTTGGCGGCGAAGAGCGCGGCGGTCTCGCGCAGGACGGCGAAGACCATGGGGAGGTGGTGGTTGAGCTTGTCCTCGATGATGTCGAGGATCTCTTTCTCGTTCTTGTCTATCTTGTCCCAGAGAGGCTGACGCTCGTCGAAGGGGAGGTCTTCGACCTTGGCGCGGATCTCGTCGCTCTCCTTCTGGAGGGGTGCGGTGGCGGCGTTGATGTCGGCGCGGATGTCGGTGATGGCCTGGCGCAGCTGATCGGGGGTGAGGTCTTTGAGTTGGGGTCCAAGCGCTTCGATCTGCGCCACGATGGGCTCAATCTCTTTGAGGTCGCGGGTCGACTTGTTGCCGAAGAGTTTGGTTATGAAGGATACGAATGACATGGGTATCGTGTTTGTTATATTAATAGGTGGTGGCGCGAGCCGAGGCTCGCGATCCGCGAACAAAAAAGGGTGGTGTTCGCGGCTGTTTTTTTGTCTTGCGGGCGGAGCCTCGGCTCCGCCGTCGTCAGTGCTTCACTGGCGGTGTGGCGGCGGCGTTGGGCGAGCGGATGCGGAGGATGCGGGCGACGGTTGGGGCCACGGCGCGTGCATCGACGGTGCCGGTGAGGGTGGCGGGCTCGACGTCGGGGCCGATGATGTAGACGGGCGAGGTCGTGGCCTGCCAACGCACCACGGGGAGTGTGTTGGAGCTCTCGACGGCGACGGCGTCATCGTCGATGTCGGTGATTTCCCACCCGGGGTTGACGGTGATGAGCACGTCGCCCGCGAGGGGGGTGTATATGTTGCGCTGCAAGGCTGCGGCGTTGTCGCCGGCGCGGCGCGCGAGTATGTCGTCGAGTGTGAAGGCTTCGCTGACCCCGGCCATGCGCGTGAGGAACTCGGCGGTCTGGGCGCGGAGCGTGGCGATGTCGATGCCGCGGTCCTTGGCGAGCTTGGCGTTTAGGTGGAAGAATCCGTTGTGGTACCCCGTGGCCCACTGGCCGTTGCCGTGGATGGCCATGAGGTATAGGTTGAGCAGGGATACGGCCTTGCGGGGCGAGAAGCGGCCCGTGGGGATGGCCCAGCGGTCGTCATCCTTGCGTCCGCCCGAGGGGCCGGGGGTGCCGGCGATGAAGACCACCGACTGCGGGAGCCCCGCCTCACGGTCGACGGCGTCGAGTATCGAGGCTATGTCGCGGTCGAGGCGCAGGTATGCGTCCATGGTCTCGATGCGGTTGTCGGCGTCGCGTCCGTAGAGCCAGGGGGTGAGGTCGAAGGCGACGCTGAGCATATCTGTGACCTGGCGCGAGCCGAGGTGGAGCCCGGTGATGAGCTCGGCGGCTGCGTCGGCCAGTTCGCGGTTGCCGCATGCACTGGCCTTGAACTTGGCGAAGCGGTCGCGGTCACGCGCGGGGAAGGTGTGGCGGAAGGGGTATAGTTTCTTGTACTCGGGCAGGTCGGGGTATGTCCCGAGGGGGCGCGAGGGCTCCCACGCCATCGTGTCGAGGCGCGAGGCGAGGGTGAGGCCGACATTGCGCCGCGCGATGGGGACTGGGGTCTCCTTGAAGTGCGAGACCGAGGACCACCGTCCGTCGGCGTCGCTGATGAAGAAGGCCGAGTTGCCGGCATGGCCCGAGAGGATGGCGGCGGTCTGCGGGTCGGAGGCGAGCGAGTGGACCGTGCCGATGCCGCCGTCGGCTATGCGGACCTCGTCGGAGAGGGTGGAGACAAGCAGACGCGCGGGGGTGATGTCGGAGAGGGTATAGGATCCCTCCTTGCCGTCGGGGAGGAGTGCGGGGATGTCGGTGAGGGTCGAGGGGCTCCACACGCGGTCGGAGGGGACACCGTTGACCGAGGGGGATGCGCCGGTGACGAGTATGGCGGTGGCGGCGGTGGCGTCGATGCCGGGGCCGTAGTCGACATTCTCCATCACCAGACCCTTGTCCAGCAGACGGTTGAACCCGTCGGGGCCGAATCCCGGGCGCAGGAGGTCGATCATGTCCTGCGATAGCCCCTCGATGAAGATGCCCACGACGAGGCGGGGGCGATGGCTCACGCCCGGGTCTGCGGCAAAGGAGCCCAGGGTGGCGAACGAGGCTACCAGGGCTACGGCGAGGCGGGTGGTGACGGGGGACATTCGGATATTCGGTTTATTATTTAAGTTTGATCCAAGTGAGGGCTCGGAGGGCGGAGGCTGCCATGAGGGGCCAGAATGCAGGGTTGAGGCTCTGCAAACCGCACAGGCCGACGACACCGAGCAGAATCAAGAGTGCAAAGTTAACACTTTGATACCAAAACTCCAAGCGTCTGGCCGATTTTAGCCACGGAGCTATAACGCCCACGAGGCAGAGAGGGTTCAGCCAAAGGATGACCCAATTGGGCGAGGTGGCCTCGTGGACCGACACGAACACGAGGAACGTGACGACACACCCGGCGAGGAAGCAAATACCGTACCAAAGTGTATCGAATATCCTTGCACCGAGCAGATGGCCGCGCAGCTGACGGAGGCTGACGACGATCGAGGCGAGCAGCACGAGCAGGGCAACGCACATGGGCGAGGCCATGAACGGCGTGGGCCCCTCGACGACGGTGGGGGTCGAGGCCGAGCCGACGATGTAGCTGTCGGAGATGACTATGGGGCGTCCGTCGGGGCGGGTGGCGGCGGCGAGCTTGTCGGCGAGCAGGACGGGGGCGAAGCTCCCCTCGCGGAGCGTGATGGGTCGGTCGATGCCGCTGCCGAGGGCGAGGTCGATGCCGAACTGGTACCACGGATAGTGGGCGTGGAAGCGGCGCATGGTCTCGCGGAAGGTCGGGCCCTCCATCTCCCCCACCCTCGCGTCGGGGAGGCTGAGTGTGTCGCCGATCGCCTTCTCGACCATGGCGAGGGGGCGGGTGGCGCAGTTGTCAAGGACGTAGTTGTAGCGGTAGACGCGGTTCTCGGGGAGGAGGTTCGCGCTGATGAACTCCACAAGCCGCTCGGTCTCGGCGGGGGTGAGGTCAAGGCGCTGCTCGCGGACGGCGCGGCCGTGGCGGGCATAGGAGCCGACAAAGAGGGGAGTTGGCCCGGCGGCGGCCATGTAGTCGGTCTCACCCTTGACGAAGCGGTAGACGAATCCGGGCGAGTCGAAGTCGAAGACGCCCCAGTTGACGGTCACGTCGGCGCCGTCGTCGAGGCGGATGCGCAGGGCGGTGTGGCCTTCGAGCTCGTAGATGTCGCTCCCGGGCATACATGTGAGCAGCGAGACCTCGGCCCGCGACGGAGCCTCGGCCACAGCCCCGAGGGCCGTGAGGAGCAGCAGGATATGTATGAGCAGACGTGGCATGGCTATCTCAGAAGATCGGCGAAGTAGTCCCCGGGGATGACGGCGAAGATCTTCTTGCCGTCGGGGGTGAGGGCGGGCGAGGGTGAGCGCAGGAGATCGGCGATGAGGCGGTCCATCTCGGCGGGAGG
>CAMWXQ010000206.1 GCA_947178235.1 uncultured Muribaculaceae bacterium | reverse complement strand
TCATTTGTTGGGTACTGTCCGGCGGTGGTGAACGGGTAGCTCCAGTCGCCATACTTGACAGTGCCCGAATCATCCTTCACATATCCGCGTGTCACGTATCTCGAGGCAGGGTCAAGTCCCGTGAGCTCAAACGATGCTGTGCCCTCCGTCGGGTCAGATGGGTTGACGGTCATGGTGGCAGCCGAGCTTGCGTCCTCGCGGCGGTACTCGAGGCCAGCCTCCACTATCCTGTAGTAGGGTGAGTAGAAGTTGAACTCGACGGTGGCTGAGGTCTGTGTGTACCCGTCGCGCAGCCATGGCACGCTGATCGCCGGCTCGCGGCCGCCGAACTGGGTCACCGAGAACCGCAGTGGCTCGATGCCGAGCGCGCCCGGGTCGAGTGTCACCCCTCCGGCGAAGGGGGTTGCCTGCGGGTAGACGGTCACCGTGCCGGTGCGGTTGCTGTTGGTGGAGTTGTATGCCACCTCGAGGGCAATGCCCCTCGACGATGTGGAGGCATTCCCCTCCGCCATGCTTGCCGACACCCACGACGGTGTCTCCAGTGTCCAGTCGAAGCGCGAGTCAAGGTCGAAGGAGAGCGTGCCGCCCCCCTCCATCACCACCTCGGAGGCATCCGGGCTGCTGATGGCAAACGTCATGTCGTAGGCACGCTGTGTGACGTAGACGCTCAGCTCCTGGTATCTGCCGTCGGCTGGCTTGAAGCGCAGCAGTGCGCTCCTCTCCTGCCCGGTGGTGTTGGGTGCCACGGTCGCCACTGTCTCCACGCGGCTGCCGCTTCCATCCGGGTAGGAGGGCACTGAGAACGTTACCCAGTCGGCGGAGCTGTCGACGCTCCATCCCACTATCGAGAGGACACCGAACGCTATGCTGCCACCCTCAGCGGCTACAACCTGGTTCTCTGCCGGGCTCACGTCAAACGAGTACTCCGACTTGATCTGCGATATCTCCACCGAGTATGAGCCCACCCCGCTGCGCAGGTTGATGTAGGCCTTGCGGTCGGCGGCGGTGCGGTTGTCGGCGACGCTCACGTAGAAGGTCGCCTCATTCTCGCCCTCGAATGCACCCCCCTCTGCCTCGGTCATGCTGCCGCTCTCAGGGGTGATGGTGATGAACTCCGTGGCGTTCTCTCCCTCGTAGGTCACGTCGAGCGTCCAGGGCACGTTGGCGATCACGCGGAAGAGCTCGCGCTGGTTGTCCTGCGGGGCAAACGGCGGGAGCGAGGATGGGTCGAGGCGCACGGCGCTCACAGCCTGGGTCACGGTGATGGTCAGGCTGCTCCCGGGCACGCCCTCGAGCTTGTTGCCCTCTGCATCCACCATGTAGACGGTCACGGAGCACTTGCGCTCCGCTATCATGTTGTCGCGCAGGATCAGCGAGAATGCCTCGCTGCCGCGGCCGCTCACCTTGTCGGTGCTGCACCAGCCTCCCTCGCACACCACCTCCACCTTCCAGAGGGTGTTGCTCTCCACCTTCACCTCATTGGTGGAGGGGCTGGCGTTGAAACTGAGGTTGAAGGCCGTGTCGTGGCCGTCCACCTTCAGGACCCTGTCGCCTACTGTCGGCATCAGCTCCTTGTCGTAGTTGTCGCTGCAGCACGGGAGCCCGAGCAGCACCAGCGCCGCCGCGAGCATCAGGAATATATGTCTTGCATTCATCTTTGTCTTCTGCTTGTTTTAAAGTGAAACTGAAACCCCTATCGAGCACTTGATTCCCCCTCTCGTCATGCCCCCCTGCTTGAACACGTCGGCTATGTCACCCTTGTTGGAGACGGGTATGCCGTACTCAGGGGTGATGAAGAAGCCCACATGCTGTATGGGATGGTAGGAGAAGCGCGCCCCTATCGTGACGCAAGGCTGCGTGAAGCCGTTGCCCGGGTATCTCTTGTCCTTTGCAGAGAGGCGCTGGATCATGAAGCCCGCCTGCGGAGTGAGGCCGAAGCGCTCGGCGAAGCGGAGCTGGTAGCCGGCGCGCACCGCCATCTCGTCGATGCGGTAGTTGTACCGGCCCTCCATCACGTTGTCCACACGGTCATACCAGTCCACGTCCTTGCTGCGTCCGAGGCCGAGGTTGTAGCTGAGCTCGAGGTTCACGTTCTCGTAGTATCCGCCGAGGGTGAACCCTACCGAGGGCTTTCCGCTTGCGGCGAAGGAGACGGCGGCGTAGCCGGTGGTCTTCTTCACATACTGTATCCTCTCGAGGCGGATGGTGTCGCGCAGTGTCTCTCCGCGCTCGATGCGGAACCTGAGGCTCTGCGGGTAGTAGCCCTTCTTGGAGAAGTCATACTCGTAGCGTGCCACGGGGAGCTGCATCGTGGACTGCAGGTCGATCACCGAGTCCCCCTCCATCACTGTCACGCCGTATGCCGGCTCGGTGACAAGCTCGAGGTAGCCGAGATGCGCCACCGGCGGAGTCGCGGTCACTGTCTTGGTCTTCCCCGCCTCGACGGTGAAGGCAGTCGTCTGGTCATCGTGGTCGGGGAGCTTGGCGGTCACCACGTAGCTGCCGGCCTTGAGGTGCTTGTGGAGCTGGCCCACACCCTCGCGGGCATCCTGGAACCACAGCTCAGCGCCGTCAGCCACCTCGATGTTGACATCGCCAAACTTCAGGTTCTCGTCCTCCATCTGGAGGGTGAACTGGTTGCCACCCTCCTTGGTCAGGGTCACCACGTCCTCAAATAGCAGCGAGCCAAGCTCTGCGCGCACGAGGTGGGAGCCGAGCGGCATGTGCATGTTGACCGGCGACTTCCCCTGGGGCTCGCCGTCGACGGTGATCTCAGCCCCCGGGGTTGAGGCGATGAGGGCGACGTTGCGCCCCTCCACGTTGAGCTCGACCGTGTAGGTCTTGCCCGCCTCAGCCTCCATGCCGTCAAACCATATGACGGTCGGGCTGTACTTCGGGTGGTTCACTGTCACCTTCTGCGTGCGCTCCGGCACGTAGAGCCATACCTCACCGGGGCCTGCCTGCTTGCGTCCCAGGATCTGGAAGAGGCCGGCGTCGAAACCGAGCACGTCGTTCTGGAACGGCGTGTAGATCTTGACCAGGGCGGCGCGCTTGCCGCTGTTCTCGTCGATCACTTCCGTGTCCTTCAGGCGGGCGGTCATGTCGTTGGTCGCCTTGAAGTCCCGGTATTCGAGTTTCTGTGCCATCGAGGGGAGGGCACTCAGGAGTGCCCCCGCCATCACGGCTATCTTTAAACATTTCATTGCTGTATTATTGTTTTTTGGGTTATTGTTTTTTGCTTTGGTCTTTAAGTTACCAAAATTTCTCGCGCTGACGCATGCGGAGCATGCTATCCACACTAAGTCCAGGTGTGTGGATAGCGCACTCCGTGCGCGTCCCCGCGCGTCAACCATCAAACCTATCTCACCATGACCTTCACGCCGCCTACGATGTATAGATCCCTTGTAAGTCCTTCGATGGTCACTGTCTCTCCAGCCTTCAGGTGCAGGGTGCGGATGGTCACACCGGTAGCAGTGGTCACCGCAACCTTGCGCTCGCGTCCGCTGCTGATCTTTAGCATGCCGGGTGCCGGAGTCTCGACTACTATGC
>CAMWXQ010000205.1 GCA_947178235.1 uncultured Muribaculaceae bacterium | reverse complement strand
CTCCCGCGCCTGCTGCGCCGAGGGAGAATCATTCCATATCTTTATGCTTTCCATATCATGTAAATACTTTAATCAGAATATTCAATTGGACTTATGAAAATCGCAATACTCGCGGCGATGGATAAGGAATTATCGCTGCTGAAATCGCTTCTTGAGAATCCGGGGAGCCGCCGGATTGACAATATCGAATGCATCACGGGCCACATCGGAAGTCACGAAGTACTGCTCGCCAAATGCGGAATAGGTAAGGTCAACGCGGCCCTCAACACTCTAAGGAATATCCGCGATTTCACACCGGAACTGGTAATCAATTCCGGAGTTGCCGGCGGAGCAGGCCCCTTGGGTATCGGCGCCCTGCTTGTGGCAGGAGAGGTAGCCTATCACGACGTCTGGTGCGGCCCCGGCACCCTGACCGGAGCAGCCGACGGTTTCTCACAGGTTTTCCTGACTGACCGGGAGGTGCTCGACGTTGCCCTCGCCGCTTTGGGCGTCACTGCCTCTTACGGACTCATAGCCACCGGCGACCGCTTTATCTCGAAAGCCGAGGAAATAGAACGCATACACGAGATATTTCCTCATGCCGAGGCTGTAGACATGGAGTCGGCGGCCATAGCGCAGGTCTGCGCCTCGTTCGGGGTACCGTTCTTCGGGATGCGCGTCATCAGCGATTCGCCCTGGGCGTCGCACGACAATTCGCGCCAGTATGACGACTTCTGGGAGGACGCTCCCCGACACTCGTTCAATCTCGTAAAAAAGCTGCTAACCTCGTTATGAAGAAGATACCATCGTTCACCATCGACCATAACCGCCTGCTGCGCGGGATCTATGTCTCGCGCCGCGACTATACCCCCTCGGGGGATGCCGTCACCACATTCGACATCCGCATGACCGAGCCCAACCGTCAGCCGGCCCTCACCCCCGAGACGCTGCACGCAATGGAACACCTCGCCGCAACCTTCCTCCGCAACCAGCCCGAGGGGGCCGACAGGATCGTCTATTGGGGCCCGATGGGTTGCTGCACAGGCAACTATCTGCTCGTCAAGGGTGAGGTTGAGCCGAGCGACATTCTCTCCCTCATGTGCGAGACCATGGAGTTCGTCGCGGGATTCGATGGGGATGTCCCCGGAGCCACGGCCCGTGACTGTGGCAACTACACATTCATGGATCTCGACGGTGCCCGCAAGGCTGCCCGCACTTATCTCGACGAGGTGCTCCTCTGCGCCACCGACGCCAATCTCAACTATCCCGCATGAAGGACGCTCGGGGCATCAGAGGCAAATATTATATAGCATCCCTCATCGCCGAGGGTGAGCATGAGCGGCAGGACTTCAAGTTCTCAGTCCCCGATGCGCGCAAGATTGCCCACTCACTCTCGGCCTTCGCCAATCACTCTGGCGGGAGGCTCCTCATCGGTGTCAAGGACAACGGCACCATCGCGGGAGTGCGCAACGATGAGGACATCTATATGATAGAGATGGCCGCCGAGATGCACTGCGTGCCCCCGCAGCAGGTTAGAGTGACCCCGTTCCGTGTCGACGGAGGCCTGACCGTGGTGCGGGTCGAGATTGACCCCGCGACGGAGCGGCCTGTGTGTGTCCGCGAGGCTGACGGCAAGCTCAAAGCCTACTATCGCGTGGCCGATGAGAATATCGTGGCCTCGCCGCTGATGGTCAAGGCTTGGCACCATGCCGCCGACCCGGCCCGGAACACCCTCGTGAGGCTCGATGACGCCGGGCGCCATCTGCTCGCCCTCGCCTCGCGTCCCGAGGGAGCCGACATCGAAGAGGTGATGCTCGCCGCCCATCTCTCGCGCCAGGGGGCCGAGGATCTCGCTGTCTCGCTCCATGCGATGGGGCTCGTAGAATTCACATATATAAGGGGGAGGTTCAAACTAACCTGCCCCTCCGCGGGTTGATATATTATATAAGGAAGGAAGTATGTCACACCCCAAGCTCTACATAATAGCCGGATGCAACGGCGCCGGCAAGACCACGGCTTCGTTCACCATTCTACCCGATGCCCTCGAGTGTCGGGAGTTTGTCAACGCCGACGAGATCGCGCGTGGCCTCTCGCCGTTCAATCCCGAGGAGATGGCTATCGAGGCGGGACGCCTTATGCTGCGCCGTGTCGATCAGCTGTTGCGTGAGCACCGCACCTTTGCGATCGAGACCACACTGTCGACCCGCTCGTACCGCAATACTGTCCGCCGCGCCCATGCCGCGGGCTATGACGTCATACTCCTCTTCTTCTGGCTCCCTTCTCCCGAGCTTGCCATAAGCCGTGTGGCTCAGCGCGTGAGCAACGGCGGCCACAACATCCCTCCCGAGACCGTGCGTCAGCGCTACTACCGCGGCCTCCACAACCTCTTCGAGATATTCATGCCCATCGTCGACTACTGGACCCTCTACGACAACTCGCGCTACCCCGTCGAGATAGCCTCCTCAGACAAGATTTACCTACCCAAAACATTCCGCCGAATAGCCAACCATGTCAAACAAGGATAAAATCTCGCTCCGTCGTCGCCTCGATGTCTCGTTGCGCAAGGCCCATCTGAAAATGCTGCGCGACAAGGCCCTCCACGGCCAGGAGGTGATATATTGTGACAGCCAGGGCTCCCCTCTGGTTGTGCCCGCCGCCGAAGCCCTCGACACCTTCCTCGCCAAATTCCCCGAAATGGCGTCGTAAATTATAGACAGAAGTGCGATATATTAACCGCTAAACATCTTCTCTCTTTCGTGCGAGTGGTTATCTGATCAGCGGGACACCTAAACGAGGCAACTTAAATAGCCAAATGCACAAGCATTCATGACAGGTCCTATTGTAGATGCTAATGGCCATGTTATCCTAGCATTGTATTCTAAAACTTCAACCAACTAATCCGTCAATACATTCCTAAGAAATCAAATATCAACGACTTTTCCAACGGGTACATCAATATCGTGTCAAATAAGCTGTAACTTAAGCCTCGGAAGAAACTCGATTTTCCAACTTCAAGACTGAGTTCTTAAAAACAAGTCGCTAATTTTGCACTCATCAGTTAAACCTATGTATGAATGTTATCCTCGCTTGATTTATTCTTTTTCCAAAATGCTCTTGCATATTCAGGATAATTTAGCTAACTTTGCCAAAAGTCATTGGGATAAGTTGTTTTCATTTAGAAAAGTCGGTAAACTTTTTCCTTTAAATTGTCAAATCCAAAAACTTAAGCAAATATATACAGTTGAAAAATAAAGGATTTTTAATAATGTTGTTTTGAATTTTTGATATATAAAATCAAAGTTAATATCATGGCTTATTTCCCGTGTAAAAGTGATAGAATTAATTGGATTGATTACTACAAAGCGTTTTCAATTTTCCTAATTGTTGTAGGACATTCAGTATTCCAACATATACAATTACTATATTTTATATACTTGTTCAATGTACCATTATTTTTCTTCATTTCTGGTTTCTTAGAGAAAACGACACCATGTGATTTAAAGGATAATCTTCTTAAAGTTACATATACGTTAGTTATTCCGTATTTCATATGGAATGGCCTATGTATTATATATTAT
>CAMWXQ010000204.1 GCA_947178235.1 uncultured Muribaculaceae bacterium | reverse complement strand
ACCGTGACGTCGGCAGAGAAGGTGTTGTTGACGGCCTGGAAGTGGCCGCCGCCGACATGCACGGGTGCGGTCATCTCGCAATCCTGGAACATCAGTGCGGAGGTAGCGTTGGAGGCCATCTCGATGGCTTTTCCGCGGGCTCCGAATTTGCAGCCGTAGAATTGTACCGGACCGCTCGCGCCAGACATGAGCGACACACCGGTACCGCAGTTGCGTGTGGTGACGTCGGCGAACATGATGCCCGAGCCGCTCGACGAGGTCACGAGCACACCTGTGCGGCAGCCGTCGAGGTCAAATCCGTAGTTGTGGCCGTTGGGGCTCCCTTCGGTGGGGGATGCCTCGGCATGGAAGCCGGCCTTGTAACCCTTTACCGACAGGTTGCAGGTATAGGACCAGTCGTTGCGGCGCATCACCACGGCGGTGGCGTTGTCATAGAGCCACTGGTCGACCTGGCCGACCGAGGGTGCGCCCGGAAGGCCCGAATTCTCCCAGTACGAGGCTGCGAAGTTCAAGCCGTCGAAGCGACCCACATCCGCGATGCCGTCGATCTCGATTCCCTCGAAGAGGGGGGTGCCGTACAGGTCTGCGACATTGGGACAGCCGCCTCCGCCATTGACCTGAACGCCGATGTAGCTGTTCACGAAGGTGCAGTGGCGGACGTTGCAGTAGTCATTGCCCCAGTATCCGTTCTGTCCGTAGAGCACGGTGGCGGGATACTTCTTGATCGAAGCGGGATTCTGCTCGGGATACCAGAAAGAGATGTTGGAGATCAGCGTGGTGGGCTGCATTATGATGAATGCATAGTTCGAAGAGGTCACACCCTTGCCGCGTGTGGGTTGTACGGCAAAGATTGTACCCTCGACCTTGGCGTCCCCGGGTGTGGGGCGTTTCCAGTCACCGCGGATGCTGACGCCGCGGGGAATCACGAGCTGACCCTTGAAGAGGTAACGGCCCGCGGGGAAGTAGACCGTACCGCCGGCAGGGTTGCGGTAGTCGCCGCGCGAGGGGCTGCCGATGCCTACGCCTCCGCAGGCGTCGAGCAGCTTCTGTACCTCGGCGGTACAGTCCTGGGTGCCCGTATTGTCGACGCCGTAGTCGAGGACGTTGTATGTGGCGACGGCGTAGTCTTCGTAGTAGTACCCCGGGGCGTCGATGAGCTTGTACGACGGAGTGTACTCCTGTGCGGCGAGCGTCTGGGACGCGAAGAGGGCCGCCAGGGCCATTATGGTATTACGGATATTCATATAAGGTGTGGTTACTTGGTTTCGGGATTGATGTAGGAGGCCTTCATCTGAGGCATGAACTCGGCATTGTTGTTGCACTTGAAGAAGCCTTCGAACTGGCCTCGGTCATCCTTGCCAACAGTGAGGGTGAGGCGGTTCCAACCCTGTTTGAGAGGAATCTCCTTGAAGCGGGCCTCGTTGCGGCCCTGTTCGGGGCGCACCTCGGTGTCGCCCACTTTGAGGGCACCCTTCTTGCACTTGACTTCGAGTTCGAGTTTCGGAACGTTGGGCTCGATGAGCAGGTCGTCGAGGGGACGGGGGCTGAATGCGTAGAACACGAGTTCCCAACCCTCGGGGGTCTCGGTCATCTTCTCCTTGGCCGAAGCGGGGAGCACGACGGTGCCGTCGCGGAAGAAGAATACGTCGTTGGGGTCAAGTTCGAGCTTCTCGCACGCTACACCGGCATTGTGGAGCATGGTGGCGAGGGTGTTGAAGCCCTTCTCTGAGTTGGCGAACTCGGTGAGGGTGCTGACGTAGAGGTCGCCACCCTTGCCGGAGTGCTTCACGAGGACGGGGAGGGGAGTGGCACACTCGTTCTCGCTGCGGAGGGTCCCGGCGGTCTTGATCTCCTCGGGACGCTTGTTCCACGCGCGCCAGTCGGTCGCGCAGGCATTGAGCAGTACCTCGCCGTCGTCCACGAGCGCACCCGAGAGGGTGTGGCGGGCGGCGTCACCCTTCTGAACCTCGCAGAAGTAGAAGTCGCTGTTGTTGAGACCGCGTACCCACGAACGCTGTTCGGGGAGGAACGACGAGCGCGAGAGAGTGTTGACGGTGAGGGGGAGGGGGAGCAGCTCGCCGAACGATGCGACGGTCTCGGGGGTGATGCCCCAGATCCAAACGTCGGCGCCGGCGGCGGAGAGCTTCGAGAGCTCGGCGGCATCAGCGGCGGAGAGGGGAGCGGCGCCGTCGACAATCACGAGAGCCGATGCGGGGGTCTTGACGCGCTTGGCCCAGATGACACCCTGGGCATCGAGGATACCCTTGGCGCGCGAGTCGGGCGCGCCGACGTAGAAGACCTCCTTGTAGGGGGTTGCGGGGATCGCTGCGGGAGCCTCATAGCGGCTCTTGTCGACCTCTGCCCAGTCGCTGTATGCGGGTGCGCCGGGAGCATTGGCCGAGCGGAGGGCGGCGAAGAGGGGCCACTCCTCGTAGAGGGGCAGGTTGGGGTCGTATCCGGGGTTGAAGGTGGTCGAGTAGGGGCCGACACGCTCGGGCTGGACGCCGGGGACACCCTCGACATACTCGCCGAAGAAGATGCCGTCACCGTCGAGGGTGGGGGCGGTGGTCAGGTCCTGCTTGCCGAGGGGGAGCGGTTTCAGACCGTACCAAGCCATGTTGAAGATGGTGCTGAACGATGCGCCCATCTCGCGCTGGTCCTTGATGAGGTTGTAGCACTCGTTGGCGAGGCCCTCCATGCGGCCCTCCTGCGACTCGTATGCGCGTTCGCCGTTGTACTTGGCTACCTGTTCGGGGGTGCCGTAGTATGCCATTGAGTGTTCGCCCATGCCCCAGGGCTTGCCGATGGCCTTCCAGTGGGTCATGGAGTTCTTGTCGCCATAGTGGCCTACGGTCACGGGGAGTATGCCGTCGCCGTCATCCTCGCCGTCGGACGAGATCCAGGGACGTGTTGGGTCGAGTTCGCGGACGATGTCGCGCCACTCCTCCCATGCCTTCATCTGGCCGGGCATGAGGTCGGGGCGGTTGTAGACATAGAGGATCACGGGCTTGTTCTCGTTGCTGACAGACCATCCGAAGACCGATGCGTGGTTGCGGTCACGCTTCACGAAGCGGCTGAGGTGATCCTTGGAGTTCTCCCAGAAGAGTTCGGAGTCGAGCTTGGGTCCGCCGTCGGATGCCCAGTTGGCGGTCTCGTCGAGGACGCAGATACCCATCTCGTCGGCCATGTCGAGGTAGAATCGGGGATAGACCTGGGCGTGGGGACGCACGGCATTGCCGTTCATGTCCTTGATGGCCTTGAACCATGCCCATGCATAGCGGCGGGTCATCTGAGGGATTCCCTGGAAGTGCCACGAGTCGCTGCGCAGTGTGTAGGGCTGTCCGTTGAGGAGCTGACGGTCGCCGTCGAGTGTCCACTCGCGCCATCCGAAGCGCTCATACTTGGTGTCGATCTTCTGCTTCTTGTCGCCCGCGGTGAGCACGAGGCCGTAGAGGTTGGGCTGCTCGGGGGTCCAGTATTCGAGCTTGTCGCCAACGGGGGCCGAGAGTGTGACCTTGACGCTCCCGCCTGCGGGGATGGCGACCTTCTGTGCGGGGA
>CAMWXQ010000203.1 GCA_947178235.1 uncultured Muribaculaceae bacterium | reverse complement strand
AGAACGGCACCGTCGACATCCTCTTCAACCTCGCATCCAAGAGCCACGACCCGTTCGAGTTCTCGCTCGGCTGGGGCCAGACAGGTATCATCGGCAAGGTCGCCATCAAGTTCACCAACTTCTCGATCAAGAACCTCTTCTACCCGAGCTCCTACCGTGGCATCATCCCCCAGGGCGAGGGTCAGCAGTTCACCATCTCGGCACAGACCAATGCCCGCTACTACCAGGCATACTCCGTCTCGTTCCTCGATCCGTGGTTCGGCGGCAAACGACCCAACTCGCTCTCAGTCTCGGCCTATTACAGCCGTCAGACAGGCGTCAACTCGTCGTACTACAACAGCCGCTACATGAATATGCTCGGGTACAACTATGGCTTCGGCAACAACTACGGCGGCTACAACGACTACTACAACTCGGCATACGAGGACGCATACGACCCGAACAAGTACTTGCAGATGCTCGGTGTCAACATCGGCTTCGGCAAGCGTCTCTCGTGGCCCGACGACCTCTTCACCTTCCAGGCCGACCTCGGATACAACTGGTACCACGTCAAGAACTGGGCATACCTCATCGATATGCAGAACGGTACCTCGAACTCGCTCGTGCTCGGCCTCACCCTTGCCCGCAACTCGATCGACAACCCCCAGTACACCCGTACGGGCTCCATCTTCTCGCTCGGTCTCCAAATCACACCCCCTGCATCGCTCTTCGGCAAGAAAGACTGGCGCAAGCTCGCGATGGAGGACACCGACGAGGCCCACCAGCAGCTCTACCACTGGGTCGAGTACTGGAAACTCAAATTCCAGAGCAAGACCTATACCCCGCTCAACTCGGTCGACTCCAAGTACACCCTCGTGCTCATGACCCGCGCCGACATCGGTCTGCTCGGCTCCTACAACCGCTACCTCCGCTCGCCATACGAGACCTTCTACGTCGGTGGCGACGGTATGTCGGGCTCCTACACCTACGCCCAGGAGACCATCGCCCTCCGCGGTTATGACAACGGCCAGTTCACCCCCTACCGCCTCGGCGGTGGCCGTGCCTACACCCGCTTCGGCGTCGAGCTCCACTTCCCCTTCCTGCTCCAACCCTCGACCACCATCTATGGCCTCGCCTTCGCCGAGGGTGGCAACGCCTGGCACAACGTCAAGGACTTCAACCCCTTCGACATCAAGCGCTCGGCCGGTGCCGGTGTCCGCATCTTCCTCCCGATGGTCGGCATGATGGGTATTGACTGGGCCTATGGCTTCGACAAGGTCTTCGGCGAACGTGGCGGCTCGCACTTCCACTTCATCCTCGGCCAGGAGTTCTGATCCCCGCATAGCGTCGGGTGAACCCCGACGCCAAAGTTGTTTCGTCCCCCGCCGCGGAGCCTCGGCTCCGCCCCTCTCAATTAAACTTTCCACCCCGAAAAGCGTCTAATATAAAAAACGGACAACAAAAAACGGAAAACATTATGAATCGACTTATAATCACAGCCATCATCCTCGTGGCCGGATGGCTCGGAGCCTCGGCGCAGAAGTTCGCCCTCGTCGACATGGACTATATCCTCGGCTCGATCCCCTCCTACGAGATGGCCAACGAGCAACTCAACCAGCTCTCCCAGCGTTGGCAGAAAGAGGTCGAGGCCGTAGCCAAGGAGGCCGAGACCCTCTACAAGAACTATCAGAACGAGATGGTCTTCCTCACCGACGAACAGAAGAAGAAGAAAGAGGCCGAGATAGTCGCCCAGGAGAAGAAGGCTGCCGAGCTGCGCCAGAAATACTTCGGTCCCGAAGGTGAACTCTACAAGAAGCGCCAGACCCTCATGAAGCCGATCCAGGACGACGTCTACAACGCCGTCAAGAAGGTCAGCGAGGAGCGCGGATACCAGTGTATCTTCGACCGAGCCTCGTCGGCAGACATCATCTTTGCCTCGCCGCGCATCGATGTTTCGAACGAGGTGCTCGAAAAGTTAGGTTATTCCAAATAATTTGACTATATTTGCACCGCTTTTGCCGTGCCACCCCCGTGTGGCCGCGCAATAATCATCAATCAAATAAACAACAACGCTCAATAACATCATCAAAATGATCAAGAAACTTTTATTACTCGTCCTTCTCGCTCTGCCCGTGAGCGTTTTCGCACAGAAGTTCGCCGTCATCAACACCCAGTCCCTCGTGGAGTCCATGCCCGAGATCAAGGAGATCAACGAGCAGCTCGATGCCGCCAACAAGAAGTATGAGGCTGAGTTCCAGAAGCTTCAAGAAGAATTCGGCAAGAAGTACGAGGAGTTCAACGCCCTCGACGAGAGCACTCCCCAGACCATCAAGGAGCGCCGTATGCAGGAGATGCAGGAGCTTGACAACAAGATCCAGCAGTTCCGCCAGACCGCCGTACAGGACATCCAGCGCCAGCAGCAGCAGCTCATGGCTCCCGTCCAGGACAAGGTCATGAAGGCTATCCAGGCCGTCGGCGCCGAGGGCGGATACACCTTTGTATTCGAGAATCAGATGCCCCTCTACACCGGCGCTGATGTCACCGACATCACCGAGACCGTGAGGACCCGCCTCTCCAAGTAATTCAGCCGCCCCCCGGCGGGGCAGCGCAGAATGTCAGTACCGACACTCCCCAAAGGAGCGGCCCTCCCCGCAGGGCCGCTCCTTTGGGGTTGACCTCCCTGCCCGCCGAACCATCACACCATCCACCGACCCCAATCCGCCACACGAGCCGTGTTCCGCATCAAACGAATGGACCTGTTCATCCTCCAGAGCTTCCTGCCTCTGTTTGTGATGACCTTCTGCATCTGCCTCTTCATTGTGCTGATGCAGTTCCTGTGGCGTTATATCGACGACATGGTGGGCAAGGGGCTCGGCATCGATGTCCTCGGCGAGCTCTTCTTCTACGCGGCCATGACGATGGTGCCCATGGCTCTCCCGCTCGCCATCCTCCTCGCCTCGCTGATGATCTTCGGCAACCTCGGCGAGAACTTTGAGCTCACCGCCATGAAGGCCTCCGGCATCTCGCTGCTCCGCACCATGGCCCCGCTCATCATCCTCATGGTCGCCATCGCCACCGGCGCATTCTTCTTCCAGAACGATGTCCTCCCCGTCGCGCAGACCAAGATGTGGACACTCCTCTACTCTGTCCGTCAGAAATCCCCCGAGGTCGAGATCCCCGAAGGGGTATTCTACGACCAGATCCCCGGCTACAACCTCTATGTCGAGAAGAAGAACCGCGACACCGGCGTCCTCTACGACATGAAGATCTACAACTTCTCGCGCGGCTTCGAGAACTCTTCGGTCATACTCGCCGATTCGGGCAAGATGGCTTTCACCCCCGACAAGACTCGTCTGTTCTTGCAGCTTTGGTCGGGCGAATCGTTCGAGAATCTCCGCGACGCCGCCACGGGGATGCGCAATGTCCCCTATCGCCGCGAGGCGTTCACCACCAAGGAGATCATGGTACAGTTCGACGCAAACTTCAACCGCATGGCCGAGCAGGGGATGCGCAGCCAGTATGTCGGCCAGAATATGGCCGAGTTGCAGGCCACGATCGACTCTGTAACCCACATCGCCGACTC
>CAMWXQ010000202.1 GCA_947178235.1 uncultured Muribaculaceae bacterium | reverse complement strand
GGCGGTTTTTTTCGGGGACTAATGGTTTTTGGGTATTAGGGGAGGGTGAAAATCATTGTTTTTCGGTATTTCGGGCGCGGTGTGGATGGTGTAATTTTGTATTCGGAAAATTACAGATAACCTATATGGTTAACTCATAGTGAAAATGGTTTATTGAATAGACTGCGGCGCGCGGCAATGGTTGGGAAACCGATGTCGCGCGCCGCTGAGTTGTGTAGGATGGGGATGGTTACTTTTTCCAGAATCCGGGGAGGAAGAGGAGGAGGACGGTGAAGATTTCGAGACGTCCCGTGAGCATGATGAAGGAGAGTATCCACTTGCCAGCGTCGGGGACTATGGCGAATGTGCCGCCGTAGCCTGTGATGCCTGCGGTGAGGCCGGTGTTGGATATGCAGGTGAATGCGGAGAAGAATGCGTCGACGAGGGGCATCCCGAGGGCGGTGAGGATGATGCCGCCGCCGGCGATGATGAGGACGTAGAGGCAGAGGAAGGCTGTGACCTTGCCGACGGTGTCGTGGGGGATGACGATGCCGTTGACGCGGACGGTGAGGATGTTGTTGGGGTGGATGCAGCGTTCGATCTCGTTGCGGCAGTTCTTGAGCATGAAGATGAGGCGGTCTATCTTTGCGCCGCCGCTGGTGGATCCGGCGCATGCGCCGAAGAACATGAGGACGATGCCGACGGAGAGGGCGAAGGTGCCCCACGAGCCGAAGTCGGCGACCTCGAAGCCGGTGGAGGATATGAGGGAGACGATCTGGAAGAGGGGGTCGAGGGTGACGGATTTCAATGTGGTGGCCTGGCCACGGAGGAGGATGTTGAGGGCGAAGGCGGCGTAGCAGAGGGCGATGATGGCGACGTAGGTGCGGAAGACGTCATTGCGCCACACGCCGCGGAAGTCGCGCATGACGGCGCGGTAGATGAGTGTGAAGCTGACGCCGCCGATGAACATGAAGATGGTGACGACGGTCTCGATGTAGTCTGAGTTCCAGACGGAGAGGCCTGCGTCGGTGGTGGCGAATCCGCCCGTGGACATGACGGAGAGGGCGTAGCACGAGGCCTCGAAGGGTTCCATGGGACCGAGCCACAGGAGGCCGAAGAGAACGAGGGTGAGCGAGGTGTAGATGCCCCAGAGGCTCTTGGCGGTCTGTGAGATGCGGGGGCGGAGTTTGTCGTGGGTGATGCCGGTGACCTCGGCGTTGAACATCTGTATGCCTCCGGAGGAGTTGAGCATGGGGACGACGGCGAGGGTGAAGAGGATGATTCCCATGCCGCCGATCCACTGCATCAGTGCGCGCCAGACGATGGCGCCGTGGCTGAGGTGCATGATGGAGGTCATGGTTGTGGCGCCGGTGGTTGTGAAGCCGGACATGGCCTCGAAGAAGGCGTCGGAGATGGACATGGGCGCGGTCTCCATGAGCATGAAGGGGAGCATCCCGAAGAGGGAGAGGACGACCCAGACGAGGGCGGTGAGGAGGAAGCCTTCGCGTTTGCCCATGAATGATGTGTCGGGGCGGATGCCGAAGGAGAGTGCGGCGCCGGCGCCGAGGGTGATGGCTGAGGTGAGGATGAAGTCGCGCCAGTCGGCCTCGCCGTAGAGGAGGCATACGCCGAAGGGTACAAGCAGGAAGCATCCCTCGATGAGCAGGAGGAGGCCGATGACGCGGAGGAGCATCGGGAGGTTGATCATCGGGAAGGCGGGGATGAGGCGGGAGACGCGCGGAGGGGTCATGCGTGGGCGGGTCATTTGAAGAGGCGTTCGGTCTTGTGGATGGCTCCGCCGAGGGTGAAGACGACGACGCGGTCGCCGGGCTGGATGAGGGTGTTGCCGCTCACGAGCTGTCCGACGCCGTCGCGGATGAGGCCGGCGATGGTCATGTCGCGCGAGAGGCGGAGGTCCTTGACGGGTGCGCTGGTGATCTTCGAGCGGTCGCGGGCGACGATCTCGGCGACCTCGGCGTCGGCCATGGCGAGGCACTTGGAGTTGGAGGTGTCGCTGTCGAGGAGCATCTGGAAGATTCGGGCCGAGGCGAGGAGCTTCTTGTTGATGACGGTGCCGATGTTGAGCCCTTCGGCCTGGGAGACGAATTGGAGGTTCTCGACCTCGGCGACGGTCTTGATGACGCCGAACTCCTTGGCGGTGAGGCAGGTGAGGATGTTGCTCTCGCTGGCGTCGGTGATGGCGACGAAGGCGTCGGTGTCGCTGATGCCGGCGTCGCGCATGGTGTCGATGTCGCGTGGGTCGGCGTTGATGACGAGTGCGTCCGGGCAGCGCTCGGAGATCTTGAGGCAGAGTTCCTTGTCGGGGTCGACGATCTTGAATCGGAACCGGTCGCGGCCCATGCGGTAGAGCTGTATGGCTATGCGGTTGGCCCCCATGATGATGACGTCGCGTATCTGGCGCTTGGTCTTGCCGCACAGGGGTACGATGTCGTCGACGTGGCCGGGGGTGGTCATGAAGTAGACGATGTCGTCGAGTTCGAGGTGGTCGTTGCCGCCGGGGATGATGGTCTCGTTGTGGCGCTTGATGGCGGCGACGTGGAAGTCGTGGGTCTTGCGGCCGAGTTCTTTGAGCTGTACGCCCACGAGGGGGGCGTCGCCGCGGAGCTTGACGCCGACGAGGATGAGCTGGCCGTCGTGGAGCTCGAACCAGTGGCGCGACCAGTTGTGGTCGAGAGCGGCGAGGATCTCGAGAGCGGCGAGGTACTCGGGATAGATGAGCTCGTCGACGCCGATGGAGGCGAAGTAGTCGCTGTTGGCGGTGTCCATGAACTCGTAGTTGTCGACGCGGGCGACGGTCTTGGCGGCCCCGAGGCTCTTGGCGATGGAGCAGGCGACGACGTTGCGCGTCTCGAAGGGTGTGACGGCGATGAAGAGGTCGCACCGCTCGACACCGGCGCGGCGCAGGTCGTTGAACGATGTGGGGCGCCCCTGGACGGTGAGCAGGTTGTAGTTGGCATCGAGGACGGCGAGGCGCGAGCGGTCTTCGTCGATGACGGTTATGTCCTGGTCCTCGCGCGAGAGGAGTTTCGCGAGGTGCGAGCCTACCTCTCCGCAGCCTGCAATCACTATTCGCATGGGCGTGGGGTCTGGTTGAGGTTGAGGGATGCGATGGTGCGGAAGATGCCGTCGGCGTCGAATCCGCATAGGTGGTGGAGCTCAGCGGGTTTGCCGTGGGGGATGAAGCGGTCGGGGACGCCGAGGCGGTGGACCTCGATGTCGGCGCCGTTGTCGGCCAGCCATTCGAGCACGGCGCTGCCGAGGCCTCCGTCGACGGTGCCGTCCTCGACGGTGATGATCGGTTTGTGGAGGGCGGCGACCTCGCGCATGATGGTGTCGTCGAGGGGTTTGAGGTAGATCATGTCGTAGTGGGCGACCTCGACGCCGAGCTCGGCGCGGGCACGGGCGACGGCGCGGGCGGCATCGGCGGCCACGGGGCCGAGGGTGAGGATGACGGCGTCACGCCCGTCGGAGAGCCTCTCGCCTCGGCCTACGGGGAGCGGCTCGCGGGTGTCGGAGGGGGCGCGGTCGGAGGCTCCGCGCGGGTAGCGGATGGCCATTGGGCCTGG
>CAMWXQ010000201.1 GCA_947178235.1 uncultured Muribaculaceae bacterium | reverse complement strand
GATCATGTTGAGGAAGATGCTGTCCTCGGGGTTGATGTTGTTGGGATAGAGGTTCGAGCTCTCGCGGGTGGCGGGAGTGAGCACGAAGTCGACGCCGGCGACCTTCATCTCCTCGACCATGCGGCCTATCTGGATGGAGAATTCGTTGAGCAGTTCCTCGTCCTTGGTGTGGCCCATGAAACGGTAGACACCTGCCTTGGGTATCATGTTGGGACCGATCTTGCCTGTGGCGGGATCGTAGGGATCTTCGAGGCGCTCCCAGCGGCCTGCATCGTTGAGGTCGCCGTAGGGGTTGTAGAGGAGACAACCCACGGGGATGTTCTCCTTGGCCTTGACCTCGGTGATCTTGTAGTTGAGCTCGTAGTCGTCGATCGAGTTCTCCTCACTGTTGCATGAGGCGAGCCAGAGGCCGGCGGCGAGAGCGGGGATTAAGGTGATTATCTTATTCATACTGTTATTTGCTTGTATTGGTTTTCAGAAGAGAGAGTGTTCGGTGCAGTGTGTCGTGGTTATTCGTCCTCGTCCTCCTCGATTTCGGGCATGTCGGGGGTGGGGTAGACCTTCTTGCTGTTGATCTTGAACTTGATGAGGCCCAGTGCGAGGGTTGCGTTGTTGTTGCCGGTGTACTTCTTGGCATTTGCCACGACCTCGTCATAGGTCGAGCCCCACTGGTTGTGCCAGTATTCGAGACGGGGATAGATGTTGCGCGAGCGGCCCCATGTCGCGTCGGCATTCTCGATGCCGGGGATACGCTTGGCGAATCCGAGTGTGGTGAAGATGTTGTCACCGTCACGCTCGGGGCGGAAGTAGGGGCTTACGGCCTGCAACTTGGCTATACCCTCGGTGCATGCTGCGCCGTTCTTGATATGCTCGGCGTTCGGGTAGATGAGACGCTCGGTCCAGTAGTTGTAGGTCGAGTTGGCCCCGTCGACGTTGACCGACGCATTGGAGAGGAAGAAGGGCGGGAAGTCGAGGGCACGTGTGCGGCGCTCCATGTTCCACTGTTCGAGGGGGAGCATCACGTCGGCCATCCAGCGCTGCTTGTAGATCTGATCGAGCATACCCTCGTCGCCGCCGGCGGTGCCGATGGTGGCCTGATAGATCACGCGGTGGTCATGGTAGCCGACCTTCGAGGTTCCCCATGCGACTCCCTCCTTCTGGATATATGCAGCGTAGCCTGTGGCGCCGACACGATCCATCGAAGCCTTGATTCCGGCCTCGTATGCCGAGCGGGCAGCTCCGGCGTCATGGTTGAAGATCATCTCGGCCTCGGCCTTGAGGAAGCAGACGTCGGAATAGGTGAAGATAGTGAGCGTGGAGGTCTCGTTGACATACTGATCCTTGATGAACGAGGGGTTGTACTCGCCCTGGTAGCGGTAGAGGGGATCGGTGAAGCGTGTGCGGCCGCCGTCGTAGGGGTTGTTGCCCCATTCCCAGCCTGTGGGGGCACCGGCGAGCTCGGTGAAGGGAACGTAGGGGGTTGTGACCTCGATGACGAGCGTGTCGCGGCGGTACTGGTTGAGACCGTCAGCCTGGTGCTTCTTGTAGTCGCCGCAGTAGGTGTCGGTCAGACGCGAGTTGTTGCCGCAGGCGTGGGGACGTGTAATGGTGTCCGTGTAGACATACATGTTCGACGTCGGGTTGGGGCTCTTGGCGTTCGACTTCTCGAACATGGCTTCGAGGCGCGGGTCGTCGAGCGATGCATAGTAGATGTAGAGCCACTCGGAGAGGGCGGGGTAGAGGTACTGCTGGAAGCTCGTCTGGTTGTAGATGAAGCGGCGGTAGTAGTACGACGAGGAGTTCTCGAGCATCGTGCCGTAGCGGAGGTCGACGTTGTCCTCATTGCCTTTCATCAGTTCGCCGGCCATGGCTGCGAGTGCATTTGTGCGGGCGAGATCGGGGTCGAGGTTCTGGACGTGCATGGCGACGTTGAGGCGGAGCGAGTTGGCGAAGCGCTTCCACTTGCCAAGGTCGGGAGCCCCTGTGCCGTCGGCACCGAAGACGGGATCCATTTCGAGGGCCTCGGCGGTCGAGCCGGCCTCGAAGAGCTCGTATGCCTCGGCCAGATCGGCGAGGATGGCTGCGTAGATCTCCTGCTCGGAGTCGTAGGCATAGTAGCGCTTGTTCTCCGAGCCATCGCTGATCGCTTCGCTCATGGGGATGGGGCCGTAGAGCGAGGTCATGAAGTAGAAGCAGTATGCCTTCCATGTCTTGATGATGGCCAGGCGGGTGCCGTAGTCCTCGGTGTTCTCGGCATAGCGGCGTTCGAGCTTCACGAGGTCACGCATGATCTCGACGTAGAACTTCTTGAAGTAGCTGTCGCCGGTTTCTTGGCCGGGGTTGGTTGCGAAACCGATTATGATGGAACGCGAGAAGTTGAAGAGGCGGTTGTAGTTGACCTCCGAGAAGAGGTCCATCGACCTCACGACCGTCCCGGACCATATGTCGCCCAGATTCACGTCGTAGACCTTGTTGGGGTTGGTGTTGATCTCCTCAAAGTCATCCGTACAGGCCATGGGCACCGTGAGGGCACCGAGGGCGAGCAGACCGGGCAATATGATTGATTTGATATTCATAGGTTGAGGTTGAGCGGTTTAGAATGAAACTTTGATGTCGAAGCCGTAGGTGGCCTGAGGCAGTGTGAAGCCTCGTTCGAAGCCCTGGGCGTTGCCTGTGGTCGAGGTTGCCTGGGGGTCCATGCCCTTCGGGGTATTCTGGTAGAGGATTGCTACGTTACGTCCCACGAAGGAAACCTTGGCGGACTTCAGGAATGTCTTGCGGAGCCAGCGGTTGGGGAGGTTGTAGCCGACCGAGATTTCGCGGAGCTTCACGTAAGATGCATCGTAGATGTATCGGGCAGCGGACTTGGCATTGTCGTGACACCAGTAGTCCATGGGGTTGATCCATGCGTGCGAGTCCTCGCCTGCGTGGCCGGCCTCCTGGGCTGCGAAGGAGTCCTCGATGACTGCGCCACCCATCTGCTCGCCCTTGGGACGGTCAGCGTCGGGGTAGACATATTGCGAGTTGACACCGTCGGGGTCATTGACATACTCCTTGCCCATGAAGCCTGCGCGTTCATAGTCGCTCTCGTTGTAAGCGAGGCGCGAGAGGAGGTATTCGAGACGGCCGGAGAGCGACTGGACGGTGTTGCCGTCGATACCGCCGCGGAAGGCGGTGTAGCTCCAGACCTTACCACCCTTCTGGAAGTCGAGTGCGAAACCGAGGTCGATGTCCCAGATGCGGAACGTATTGGACCATCCGCCGAACCAGTCGGGCTGCACGCAGCCGAGGTAGGCATCCTGCTCGTTCTCGATGGGTCGGCCCTTGTCCATGGAGACGAGGATTTTGCCGTTCTCATCATACTTGAAGTCGTTGCCGTAGAATACGCCGTAGGGCTTGCCGACCTGGGCATAGAGCTTGACATTGTCGCCGGCGCCGATCTCGAAGCGGTCGACACCTTCGGCCAGTTCGAGTACGCGGTTCTTGTTCTTGGACCAGTTGCTCGATGTTGTCCATGTGAAGAGGCGTTTCTGGACGGGGACGAAACGGAGGTTCAGCTCGATACCTTGGTTGGACATATTGC
>CAMWXQ010000200.1 GCA_947178235.1 uncultured Muribaculaceae bacterium | reverse complement strand
CCCTATGGGCGAGTTTAGGGGGTTTATGGCCGTAGGGCCTTGGGTTTAAAGTTTAATTTGCCTTGCGGCCTTATTTCAAAAGATAGAAATAGAACTAAACTTTAAACCCAAGGCCCTAAGGCCATAAACCCCCTAAACTTCGGCATCAAGCCGAAAACGAAGGCCGCAAGGCCAATTAAACTTTAAACCTAAGGCGCAAGGCGCCATAAACCCCTAAACTTCTGAGTGGCGGCAGCCACTCAGAACTCAGGGAACCCGGGGGTGCGCAGGAGGGTGTCGGCGGTCACGAGCAGGGCCTCGGCGTCGGGGATGCGCCGCATCATGGCGAGGGCATCGGTGGCGCGGGAAGCCATGCAGGCCGTCGCGAGCGCATCGGCGAGCATCGCCGTGGGTGCCACGACCGTGGCCGAGAGGATGTCGGTGTGCGCGGGTCGCCCCGTCACGGGCGAGATTGTGTGCCATGCCCTCCCCTCGCCCGTCTCGCGGAAGTTGCGGTAGTTGCCCGAGGTGGCTACGCCGCAGTCGGTCAGCGCCACGACGGCCAACTCCTCATGCACGGGGCCGTCAGCCCCCTCGACAGGCGCGTCGACCATTATGCGCCACTTCTCCCCCCTCGGATTCGAGCCGCGCAGCGCAATCTCACCCCCGATCTCGACCATATAGTCCGTCGCGCCGTTGCGGGCGAGCATCTCGCCCACGAGGTCGCAGCCATACCCCTTGGTGATGGCCGAGAAGTTGAATTCCGTCCCGGGAGCCTTCTTCACGACCTCGCCCGAGGCCGAGATATGGCACTCCCCTATCCCGACCAGGGGGAGGAGCGAGTCGATCTTCGCCTGCGACGGCTCGGGGTCTCCCGGCTTGTAACCGAAGCCCCAGAGATTGATGAGCGGCGAGACTGTGGGGTCGAAGGCTCCCCCGCTCAGCTCCCACACGCGCCGGGACTCGGTCAGGACGCGGATCATGAGCGTATCGGCCACGACCGCCTCGCCGCGGTTGACCCGCGAGATCAGCGAGCTCTTCGAGAAAGGGGACAGCGAGGCCTCGACACCACGCATGACGGCGCGTATCGAGTCGTGGAGATCCACCGACGCGCGATAGGTTATGTGGTAGGTCGTGTTCCAGACAGCCCCGTCGGCCGTGCGGTAGACTTTGGGGCGCCCACAACCCGCGCCGAGCATGAGCATCGGGCCGACGACGAGGGCGAGGATGATTTTGAATGACGTTTTCATACCGCAAAATTAGCAAAAACCGAGGGAAAACTCTAACTTTGTAACCAAGTTTCCGAAAACGCTCAATCCAATCACACAACCACCATACCGATGTCAACGACTTACATCTTTCTGGCTGACGGCTTCGAGGAAATCGAGGCCCTCACACCCGTCGACCTCCTGCGCCGCGCCGGTGTCGACGTCATGACCGTGGCCGTGGGCGAGTTCCGCGAAGTCACGGGCGCGCACGGCATCACCGTCGAGGCCGACCTCCTGCTCGACGACGAGGATATGGCCGACGCCGACCTCCTCGTGGCTCCCGGCGGAATGCCCGGCGCCAAGAACCTCGCCGACTCGCGCAAGGTCTGCGAACTCTTCCGCCACCAGGCCGAGCGCGGCGCCCTCGTCGCAGCCATCTGCGCCGCCCCCGCCGTCCTGCTCGCCCCACTCGGCATCACCGCCGGCAAGCGCGCCACATGCTACCCCGGATTCGAGGAGGCCCTCACCGCCGGCGGCGCCACCCACGTTGGGGACGAACGTGTCGTGCGTGACTCCAACGTCATCACCGCCAACGGCCCATCGTCGGCCATCCCCTTCGCCCTCGCCCTCGTCGACGCACTCGTGCCCGGCAAGGCTGCCGAAGTCGCCGCCCAGATCCTGCTCTGAACCATCGCCCCCCGCACGGCGTTATAGTGGTAAAAAAATAAGAAACATCAACTTAAAAACACAAGCAACCACTATGAACGACTTCAAAGAGATTATCTCGGGCAGCAAGCCTGTACTCGTAGACTTCTTCGCAACATGGTGTGGCCCCTGCAAGATGCAGGCCCCCATCCTCGAACAGCTCAAAGCCAAGATGGGCGACGACGTCACCATCCTCAAGATAGATGTCGACCGCAATGCCGACCTCGCCGCTGAGTATCAGATCCGCAGCGTCCCGACCATCATCATCTTCAAGGACGGTATGCCCCAGTGGCGCGCATCGGGCCTCCAGCAGCTCGAACTGCTCGAAGACAAGGTACGCATCCAGATGGAGCCCGGCAAGTAAGCCCCGCCACATCGAAGCAAGATACAAACCCATCCACGCAATCCCCGCCGCGAAATGCAATTTTCAGGTTGCATTTTCCACGGGGATTGCGTAATTTTGTGGCTATGGAAGAGAAGCTCGAAATATCCGAAGTGTACCGCGCTGCCCAGGTGCTCCGCGACGTCGCACGCCACACCCGCATCATAGGCCCAACACGCCTCAACCCCGATGCGCAGGTCTACCTCAAACCCGAAAACCTCCAACGCACCGGGGCCTTCAAGCTCCGTGGCGCATACTATAAGATCTCCCAGCTCACCCCCGAGGAGAGGGCCAAGGGTGTGATAGCCTGCTCGGCAGGCAACCACGCCCAGGGCGTAGCCCTCGCGGCTACCGCCAACGGCATCCGCTCGCTCATCTGCCTCCCCGCGGGCGCACCCATCTCGAAGATCGAGGCCACCCGCCGCCTCGGCGCCGAGGTCTGCCTCGTCCCGGGCGTGTACGACGACGCCTATCAGAAGGCCGTCGAGTTGCAGAAGGAGCACGGATACACCTTCATCCACCCCTTCGACGACCTCAAAGTCATCGCCGGCCAGGGCACCATAGCCCTCGAGATCCTCGAAGAGATGCCCGACGTCGAGGCCGTCATCGTCCCCGTCGGCGGCGGCGGACTGATAGCCGGCATGGCCTTCACCCTCAAACAACTCAAACCCGACGTGAAGGTCTACGGCGTACAGGCCGCCGGAGCCCCCTCGATGGAGGTATCCGTGAAGTGCGGCGAGCGTCAGCGCCTCGCCCAGGTATCGACCATCGCCGACGGCATCGCCGTCAAGGAGCCCGGCGAGCACACCTTCGACTTCTGCTCGCGCTACGTCGACGAGATCGTCACCGTCTCCGAGGACGAGATCGCCGCAGCCATCCTCGCCCTCATGGAGCAGCAGAAGCTCATAGCCGAGGGCGCCGGAGCCGTCAGCGTCGCCGCAGCCATGTTCAACAAGGTACCCATCAAGGGTAAGAAGGTCGTATGCCTCGTCTCGGGCGGCAACATAGACGTCACCAACCTCAACCGCGTCATCACCCGCGGCCTGGTCAAGAGCGGACGCAACTGCACCGTCAAGCTCGACGTCGTCGACAAACCCGGAGTACTCTCCGAAGTCGCACAGGTACTCTCGAAGAACGGCGCCAACGTCCTCTCCGTAGTCCACGAGCGCAACTCGGACCACACATCCATCAACGGCTGCATCCTCAGCGTCGAGCTCGAAACCCGCAACCACGACCACATCGCACAACTGCGCAAGGCCCTCACCGACGCCGGCCACCACATAGTACAATAAGCCCCCCAACCGAGATGAAACCCTACCTCCCCCT
>CAMWXQ010000199.1 GCA_947178235.1 uncultured Muribaculaceae bacterium | reverse complement strand
ACGGCGACAAGAGAGAATACTCCTCACACAATGCGACCTGACCGACGGCGCATATCCAGATATGCCCCATCACCCGTAATCATCAAGATCGGGAACGTCCTACGGATCCCATGCATACGACACATTCTACATTCAACAGGTAAACATATATTTTAGGAAATTCAGCAACAAAGCCTACTCAATCAACGGCACAAAAAACAGAGAGAACGATAAAAAAACGATAGGCAAGTCTTTCCCGCGGCGGGGTCTCGGTGTGAAACCGACGCCCCGCCGCGCATTTGGTTTTCTCAGAATTTTTTCGTAACTTTGTATGTTATGCAGACTGACAGACAACACACCATACAGAACAACGTAGAACAGAACATAATTGTCCACGGAGCCCGCGTCAACAACCTCAAGGGGATCGACGTCGAGATTCCGCGCGGACGGCTGGTCGTGGTGACCGGCGTCAGCGGCTCGGGCAAGTCCTCGCTCGCGTTCGACACACTATATGCCGAGGGGCAGCGGCGCTACGTCGAGAGCCTCAGCAGCTACGCGCGCCAGTTCATGGGCAAGATGCCCAAGCCGGAGTGCGACCTCATCGAGGGTCTCCCCCCCGCCATCGCCATCGAGCAGAAGGTGAGCACCCGCAACCCGCGAAGCACCGTCGGCACATCGACCGAGATATACGACTACCTGCGCCTCCTCTTCGGTCGCGTGGGCCACACCTTCTCGCCCGTGAGCGGCGAGGAGGTGCGCAAGCATACCGTCGAGGACATCCTCGCCGCCGTGGCGCGCTACCCCGAGGGGACACGCATGGCCGTGACCGCCCCGATCATCCTCCCCGAAGGGCGCGATCTGTCCACACAGCTCGACGTCTATCTCAAAGCGGGCTACCCGCGCGTGATGGATGCCGACGGGGGATTCGAGAGCATCGAGGAGCTGATGGAGCGCGTCAAGGAGAACCCTTCGGCGTACGACCCGGCCGACTACCGCCTCGTGGTCGACCGCCTCGCCGTAGCCCGCGAGGGGGACGAGCTCAACCGCCTCGCCGACTCGGCCGAGGCCGCCTTCTTCGAGGGGCGCGACAGGCTCGAACTCTTCGTGTGGGCCGTCCCGGGCGAGAAGCCCGAGCGCCTGGCCTTCTCCAAGAGCTTCGAGGCGGACGGAATCCGATTCGAGGAGCCCTCGGACATGATGTTCAACTTCAACAATCCCGTCGGGGCATGTCCCCGATGCGAAGGCTTCGGACGTGTCCTCGGCATCTCCGAGGATCTCGTTGTGCCCGACCCCACACTCTCGGTCTACGACAGCTGTGTGGCACCGTGGCGCGGCGAGAAGATGAGCGAGTGGCAGCAGGTCTTCATCCACGACTCGGCCCAGTACAACTTCCCCGTCCACAAACCTTACGCCGACCTCACAGCCGCCGAGAAGGAGCTGCTCTGGCACGGCCCGAAGACCCCGGGGCGCACGACATACGGCGACTTCCCTTCGATCGACCGTTTCTTCAAGATGGTCGACGAGAACCAGTACAAGATCCAGTACCGCGTCATGAAGGCGCGATACCAGGGGAAGACAACCTGTGACCTATGTGGCGGCACACGCCTGCGCGAGAGTGCGTCGTGGGTCAAGGTCGGCGGCCTCACCATCGGCGAGATGGTTCGTATGCCTGTCGACAGGCTCGCGGCATTCTTCGACACGCTCGTGCTCCCCGAGCCCGACGCCTCGGTGGCCGCGCGCCTCCTCCCGGAGATACGCAACCGCCTCTCGTACCTCGTCGAGGTCGGGCTCGGATACCTCACCCTCGACCGCCTCAGCAATTCGCTCTCGGGCGGCGAGAGCCAGCGCATAAACCTCGCCACATCACTCGGCAGCTCGCTCGTCGGGTCGCTCTACATCCTCGACGAGCCCTCGATCGGGCTCCACTCGCGCGACACCGACCGCCTCATCGCCGTCCTGCGCAAGCTCCGCGACCTCGGCAACACGGTGGTGGTCGTCGAGCACGACGAGGAGATCATGCGCGCCGCCGACTATCTCATCGACGTGGGTCCCGATGCGGGACGCCTCGGCGGCGAGATCATCTTCCAGGGGGCGCCCGGCGACATCGAGAACCTCACCTCGGGCAACGGTGCCCGCGAGAGCTACACGGCCCGGTACCTCGCCGGGACGCTGACTATCCCCGTCCCGAAGCAGCGGCGCAAGTGGCGCGACTCGATCACCATCAAGGGTGCCCGCCACAACAACCTCAAAGATGTCGACGTGACACTCCCGCTCGGGGTCATGACCGTCGTGACCGGCGTCAGCGGCTCGGGCAAGTCCACACTCGTGCGCGACATCATCTTCAAGGCCATCAACCGTCGCATCGGCAATCCCGGGGAGCCTCCCGCATTCTTCCGCTCGATGACGGGTGATCTGCACAGGCTCAAAGGTATCGAGTTCGTCGACCAGAACCCCATCGGCAAGTCGACCCGCTCGAATCCTGCGACCTACCTCAAAGCGTTCGACGAGATCCGCCGCCTCTTTGCCTCCACCCAGGCGGCCAAGCAGATGGGTTTCACGCCCTCACACTTCTCGTTCAACTCGGACGGCGGACGCTGCGAGGCGTGCAAGGGTGAGGGGGTCGTGACCATCGAGATGCAGTTCATGGCCGACATCACCATCCCCTGCGAGGAGTGTCACGGCCAGCGCTATCAGAAGGAGATACTCGACATCCGCTACCGAGGGCAGAACATCGCCGACGTGCTCGACATGACCATCGACAGGGCCATCGAGTTCTTCGGCGAGGAGGACGGACCGACGGAGCGCAAGATTGTCAAGAGGCTCAAACCGTTGCAGGATGTCGGCCTCGGCTATCTGAAAATAGGGCAGAACTCCTCGACCCTCTCGGGGGGCGAGAACCAGCGCGTGAAACTCGCCTCGTTCTTTGCCGACGAGGTCCGCGAGCCGACACTCTTCATCTTCGACGAACCCACCACGGGACTGCACTTCAACGACATCGCCACGCTGATGCGCTCCTTCGACCGCCTCATCTCGATGGGTCACACGCTGCTCATCATCGAGCACAACCCGGACGTGATCAAGTGTGCCGACCATGTCATCGACATGGGCCCCGAGGGAGGCGACGCGGGTGGCACCGTCGTGGCCACAGGGACCCCCGAGGAGATAGCCGCCTGCAAAGCATCGTACACCGGACAATACCTCAGAGAGAAAATTAAGAATTAGGAATTATGAATTAAGAATTTTATAAGACTTATAAGATTTATATGACTTATAAGATTTATATGACTTATAAGATTTATATGACTTATACGATTCATAAACCCAATTCACAATCCATAATTTCTAATTCTTAATTCATAATTATTAATTCTTAATTCCCAATCCCCATGCCAAACATAGGAGACCGCATACGCTTCCTCAATTCGACCGGAGGGGGCATCATCACACGAATCGAAGGACAGATAGCATACGTCGACGACGACGGATTCGAGACCCCTACCCTCCTGCGCGAGTGCGTGGTGGTCGAGGCCGCCGCGGATGCACGCAAGAAGGCCCAGGCACCCGACGCCAAACCCGCCGTGACCGCCGCGGCGCCCAAGTCCGCGCCCAAGCCATCCGCACAGGCAGCCCCCGAACCCGCCCCAGAG
>CAMWXQ010000198.1 GCA_947178235.1 uncultured Muribaculaceae bacterium | reverse complement strand
GATGCTCACCGTCGGACAGGGTATCACATCAGCTAAGAGTGCCGCAGACGGATACCGTAAGCTGCTCGGCCTGTTCATTGGCGACGAGGTCGGGACAGAACCGCTCGAACGTCCTTCGGCAGCGATGCCGTCGCAACTCGGCTCCATGCGTCCCGAGTTGCGCCTGTTCGATGCCCGCCTCTCATCTCTGAATGCTGCGCAGAGATTGACCGACACCAACCTCATGCCCAAGGTCGGTGTATTTGCCCAGGCTTATTACGGCTATCCCGGGCTCAACTATTTCGAGAGCATGAGGACCCGCGACCTTTCGTTCAACCTCCTCGCGGGTGTGAAGGTCTCGTGGAACATAGATGCACTGTACACACGCGACAATGGTCGCCGACGGACTGCGCTCGTCGCATCGCGCACCGAGGCAGACCGGGATATATTCCTGTTCAATACCGGCTTGCAGACTGCATCTCAACTCGAAAATATCGACGGACTGCGCAAAGTCATGGATGAAGACGCGAGGATCATCGAACTGCGTGCCAATGTCCGCCGTGCCGCCGAGTCGCAGCTCGAAAACGGGGTCATCGATGCCACTGCACTCCTCACCAAAATCTCGGACGAGAATCTCGCCCGCCTCTCGGCCTCGCTCCACGAAATCCAACTCATCCGCGAAATCTATAATCTAAAATACACTCTCAACCGATGAAAAAGATATATCCCGCGGCTGTCGCCGCACTGTTGCTCGCCGCCTGTACGGGCAAACCCGATTATGATGCCACGGGCATCTTCGAGGCCACCACGGTGACAATCTCAGCCGAGACACCGGGCAAGATCCTGTCCATGCCTGTGCCGGAGGGAGATACCATCACGATCGGTCAGCGGATAGCGGTCGTGGATACGGCCATCCTGACCTTGCAGAAGAAGCAACTTCTGTCCCAGCGTATGGCTGCCGAGAGTGGGTCGCCCGACATTGCCGCCCAGGCCGAGGCCCTGCGCACACAGATCGCCCATCAGCAGCACGAGTGCGAGCGATTCGAACGCCTCCTTGCCGACGGAGCAACCACACAGAAGCAGGTGGCCGATGCACAGGCACAGCTAAACACCTTGCAGGGGCAGCTCACCGCCCTACTCTCGACCCTCAGCAAGAACCGCAGCAGCATCTCGGACAACGCCGTAGCCATCCAGTATCAGACAGAGCAGATCGAAGAGCAGATACGCAAGAGCACCATCACCGCTCCTCTCTCGGGCACAATTATCGAAAAATATTCCGAGCCGGGCGAATATGCGACCCCGGGACGTCCGCTCTGCAAGGTTGCTGATCTCGGTGGCATGTATCTCCGCGCATACTTCACCGTCTCACAACTCGCCGACATTCACATCGGTCAGCAGGTCACAGTCATCGCTGATTTTGGTGGCGACGAGCGGTACGAGTACACGGGCACTATCACATGGATCGCCGAGGAGAGCGAGTTCACCCCCAAGAGCATACAGACTCCCGACAGCAGGGCCAACCTCGTGTATGCGGTCAAGATTGCCGTGCCCAATGACGGACGGCTCAAACTCGGCCAATATGGCGAAGTGAAGTTATGAACGCGGCAGTCTGCATAGAGGGTGTCACCAAGCGTTATGGCCCGGTCACGGCGCTCGACGATGTGAGCTTCGAGGTCGCCCCAGGAGAGTTGTTCGGGCTCATCGGTCCCGACGGAGCGGGCAAAAGTACGCTCTACAACATCCTCGCCACTCTGATGCGGCCCGATTCGGGCAGGGCTATGGTCTGCGGGCTCGACACCGTTCGTGACTACCGAGCCCTGCGCACACGCATCGGCTATATGCCCGAGCGATTCTCACTCTATCAGGATCTGAGCGTCATGGAGAATCTCCGTTTCTTTGCCTCGTTGTTCGGGGTCTCGGTGCGCGACAATTATGACCTGATAGCCCCATTCTTCGGACAGCTCGAACGATTCCCCGACCGCCGCGCGGGTGCCCTCTCGGGTGGCATGAAACAGAAACTCGCCCTCTCGTGCGCCCTCATACACAGGCCCGAGATCCTTTTCCTCGACGAGCCGACCACAGGGGTCGATGCGGTCTCGCGCAGCGAGTTCTGGGACATGCTCTCGACGTTGCGCGAGAAAGGGATCACGATTCTCGTCTCGACCTCGTATATGGATGAGGCCACGCGCTGCGGTAGGATCGCGATGATCGACCACGGGCATATCCTCGATGTCGACACCCCCGCAAATCTCGTGGCACATATCGGCGAGAACCTATACAACGCCGTCGCCTCGGATATGTTCGGACTGCTCGGGCGGCTGCGGAGTATGGCGGGGGTCATTGACTGCTACACATTCGGGGCGACGCTCCACGCAGTTGTCGACGACAGATTCGACCCACACACAGCCGAGGCCGAGTTGATAAGGTTGGGGCTGAACGACACGAGGATTTATCCCGCCGAGGGAACCATCGAAGACCTGTTCATTAAACTTACACGCAATGATGACCGCTGAGACCGCAATATCTGTCCGAGGGCTGACAAAGAAGTTCGGCACCTTCACCGCCGTCGACCATATCACCTTTGACGTCTTCAAGGGTGAGATATTCGGCTTCCTCGGCGCCAACGGCGCGGGTAAGACCACTGCCATGCGTATGCTCTGCGGGCTGAGCATTCCCACATCGGGAGACGGTCTGGTCGCGGGGTGCGACATCAACACGCAGTCAGAGTTGATCAAGTCGCGTATCGGATACATGAGCCAGAAATTCTCCCTCTACGAGGAGCTGACCGTTGCCGAGAATCTCTCGCTCTTCGCCACAATCTATGGAATGAGGAGCAAGGAGTTTGCCGGGGCATCCGAAAATCTCTACGATGAACTCGGGATGCAGTCCATGCGCAATGTCCGTGCCCGAGATCTCCCCGTCGGCTGGAGGCAGAAACTCGCTTTCGCCGCCGCCACCATCCACCGCCCAGACATAGTATTTCTCGACGAGCCCACAGGGGGTGTTGACCCTGTGACACGACGCAGATTTTGGGAACTTATATATAAGGCAGCCTCGGAAGGGATGACGGTCTTCGTCACTACCCACTATCTCGACGAGGCCGAGTACTGCAACCGCGTATCCATAATGGTCGACGGACAGATCAGCGCACTCGACACCCCCGCTGGGCTCAAACATAAGTATCACGCCTCGACCATGGACGAGGTATTCAGAACCGTGGCAAAGGAGGCCACACGTGGAGACTGACATGGGAATCTTCCGATCAATGGTACATAAGGAGGCGCTGCATCTCATGCGCGACACGCGCACGATGGTTATTACACTGGTGATGCCCCTCGTGCTTCTGCTCCTCTTCGGGTTCGCGATCTCGACTGAGGTCAACGACGTACGCATCGTCGCCGTCGTCGACCGCCACACCGATGAGACACGCGGGATACTTGAACGCTTCGCCGTCAATCCATATTTCACATTTCTCGGGCTCGCACCTGACGCGGAGGTCGAAGCTCTGATCCGTTCGGGTCGTGCCGACTGTGCCTTATATCTCCGCGACACGGACGGAGGCCTGCAAAAACAGGTCGTGGTCGATGCATCGAACACAACTTCGGCACAGGCGATGACCGCCTATGTGCAGGGTGTCGTCGAGGGTACCCCTC
>CAMWXQ010000197.1 GCA_947178235.1 uncultured Muribaculaceae bacterium | reverse complement strand
GCCCACCGCGGGCCAGTCGACCGTCAGCCGATACAACATGTACACCACTGCATCGGTCACAGGCACACCCGCCAAGGGAGTTTCCTCCTCCGAGGGTATCAAGGCGATGGAAGAACTCCTCCAAGCCTCCGTTGGCAACACATTCTCCTACGCATGGACAGGCGAGGCCTATCAGGAAAACCAGTCGGGCACAACCATCACCGCCGTACTGCTATTCGCCGTCATCATCACCATCCTCGTGCTCGCCGCCCAGTATGAGAGTTGGACCGACCCCATCGCCGTGGTCATCTCCATGCCCACCGCCATCCTCGGCACCGTCCTCGGCTGCATCTTCATGTCACAGTCCATATCCATCTACGTACAGATCGGCATCATCCTGCTGCTCGGCCTATCGGCCAAGAACGCCATCCTCATCGTCGAGTACGCCATCGCCTTCCGCAAGAGCGGTATACCGATCCGCCAGGCTGCGCTCAACGCCGGCAAGATCCGCTTCCGCCCGATCATGATGACCGCATTGGCCTTCGTCTTCGGTGTGATGCCCATGCTCTTCGCCACCGGCGCAGGAGCAGCATCGCGCATCGCCCTCGGTACGGCAGTGGTATTTGGCATGGCCGTCAACGGCATCATGGGCACACTCTTCGTCCCCGGCTTCTGGGAACTCCTTGAGAAATTCAGAGAGCGTTACCTCTCCCGCCTCTTCGCCACCTCCGACGCCCTCCCCTCATCATCCGACACAAAAGAGAATAACAACCAAAATCCGACATCCACCGGAGTATAACACACCACTATGAAAGTTATAGCAATCAGCGGTAGCCCGCGCAAAGGCTGGAACACCGAAACACTGCTCCACAAAGCCCTTGAAGGAGCTGCATCAGAAGGCGCCGAAACAGAACTCGTCCATCTCTATGACGAACCACTGAAAGGATGCCTCGAATGTTATGCCTGCAAACGCAAGGGCAATCACACCGATGGCCTCTGTGCAATCCGCGACAACATGCGGCCAATCCTCGAAAAAGCACTCAACGCCGACGCTATCGTCATAGGTTCCCCGAACTTTCTCGGCTACCCTTCGGGGCTCACGAGAGCCTTCATCGAGAGATTCCTCTACCCTCTCGTGTCATACGAGGTGCATGATGGCGAGCGCGTCCGCATCCTCGGCGATCGCATCATCCCCTCGGCGATGATCTTCACAATGAATGCCAACGAATACTTCTACGGCACCATGCACTACGAGACAACCCTCGGCGCCACAACCATGAACCTCGAAGCCGTACTCGGCTATGCCGAGCAATACAACTGCTACAATACCCTCCAATTCAAGGACTACTCGAAGATGGACGCCGGCATGTTCGACCCCGAAGTCAAACAGAAACAGCACGAGACACAATTCCCCATCGACCAACAAAAATGCTTTGAAATCGGCCAACGCCTCGTCCGCAAAGCCCGCGAATCCAAATAACTCCTCCCCACGGACAAACACCACAACCCCCACCGACCATACCGGTATCTAACAACAAAACCCGAATCCTCAATTCCACGAGGATTCGGGTTTATATTTGCCCACTCTTAACTTTTAAGTGAATATATTTGTTTGTCAAACAAGAAATCACTAACTTTGCATAGTTAATTTATAAGTTAAGAATGACACAGAAATATTCCATAGAACTCATTGAAGAGCACGATGCTGTCAACTTTTACAGCATACAATTGTGTGAAGAGGAATTATCCGAACTGGAACGTTTCTTTGAAAAGTTCCCCGAGGGAAGCATATACGATGAGGATATAGATACGATAATTGCCTGGTTAGACAAAATAGGCGAACGCGGTGCACTTGAACGCTATTTCCGTTACGAAGGAAAATTTGGAGATGGTGTCAGTGCCATACCGATTGAGACCAGTCGCCTAAGGTTATACTGCATACGACTATCAGACAAAATTCTGATTTTCGGCAATGGAGGGATTAAGAACACCGCCACATGGGAAGAGAGCAAAACCCTATCCGAATATGTAGAAGCACTGGTAGACACAAGCCGTTTCATTGCATCCAGGATTTCAAATGGGACCATATTTATCGTAGACAAACAAATACTCGGAAACTTAAATTTTACCCGCAATGAAAAGAAGTAGCATATTGGACAAAAGGCGAGAAAACGTCTCGCCCGAGGTTCGTCGCAGAGTTGAACTTTCATTTCAAATCGTTGACCGCATCCACAGTATACTTGAAGAAAGGGGACTAAGACAGAAGGACCTTGCACGCATGTTGAATAAAAACGAATCCGAGATCAGCAAATGGATGCGTGGCACGCACAATTTCACCATAGACACCATCTCTATGATCGAAAATGTGCTGGGTGTAGAACTCCTTCGTGTAGCGACTGAACCCGCATAAATTAGGTTTAACTCAAATTTTACTCTGAGGATATATTCTCAATCAAGACATTATCCCCAAGCACTCCTAACCTCAGTCTACGCAGGTTCTACCGTTTTGAAACAGCCACTCCGGGGCAATATCAGCTCCGTTATACCAAAATATTGTCTCGTCGAGGCCGAATTGCTTGAACTTATCTTTATCCTTCAAATCTCTGAACGCAGGTGCATCCAGGACAGGTGACAAATCAACATCCTTGACTGCCCCATTGCTGAAAGTGCATTTGAGGGTGTAATTACCCTTATACTCAACGTCTGTGACTTGTAGATACATAATTCGAGAATTTATCGGTTAATCTTTGTTATTGTTTCGCCTCGTTGTGCACGCTCCCACAACTCCATTACTTCTGACTCATGAGAATCCAAGAATTCATTAATCATTGCTATTGATTTAGACTTGGCCCGTCCCTCCACAACTCGGTCACAAATAGTTATTGTGAATCTTTCAGACCCACTTCTTACATGTATATGAGGAGGATTATGATCAAACGCATAAAGATAAATCAACAATCCTTCGAGGATATATATGGCGCCCATCAGCGTATGTATTTTGTTTCAGATGCGAAGTTACACAATAAGTACTAAATATACAAAAGTACCTCTAATTATTTGGTGATGCATTTTACATATCTACAATGTGGATAATTAGAACAACCATAGAATTTACCCAATTTGTTTTTTCTTGGCACTAATTGACTGCCACACTGAGGGCAAATATTGTTTATGTTCCTATCCTCTCGATAAAGTATTGCCGACTGCACATTTCGTATATGTTCTTCTCGCTCTTCTTTATCCTCAATGTTATGTTCTTGAAGTAAACTTGCGAATTGATGGCACTTATCCATCGTCATTACCCTATTGGAAAATGATCGTATATACCCATTTAATTCTCCAAGTGTTAAAATAGTTTCACCTACTCCACCTATTTTGAAACTATTCATAAACACTACAATACTATGTATATATTGTTCATCTTCATATAATTCATTAAATTTTCTTATCAGGAATCTTATATGATTCTTATTCTGGAAAACAGGATTATAGAATTTATACTTTCTTCCATAGATGTATTGAAACCAATAATCCTTATTAATGTTTCCATAAATTTTTCCTCTATAATTCTTAGTTTCAATCACAAAGATGCCATATACCGAGATAACAATATGATCTATTTGAGTTGTGTATGAACCATTCTTGAACATCAAATCATTCAAAACTATAT
>CAMWXQ010000196.1 GCA_947178235.1 uncultured Muribaculaceae bacterium | reverse complement strand
CCCCAGTGCGTCTTGCGCGGGGGGGTCGGCTAGGGGTATACCCCCCCGTTCGACAAAAAACCCCCCAAAATCATAAACAACCCTATGCCCTGTACGACAGATTTCATTGACTTTCTGTGCGAGGCCATTGCGCCGCTCGGCGAGGTGAAGGCGCGCAAGATGATGGGTGACTATGTCATATATCTTGACGGCAAGTGTATCATCACGGCCTGCGACAATATCGCTTACATAAAGATGCACCCCTCGCTCTCGGAGATCATGTCCGACGCGGAGACCGGCCACCCCTACCCCGGCGCCAAAGAGGCCTATATCCTCGACATCGATGACAAAGCTCTCGTCAGCGAGGCTCTCACGACACTTTGGTCCAAGCTCCCCTACCCCAAGTCACGCAAATAACCACAATAATAAAGCACCTCGGGCACGATTTCGGCCCGAGGTGCAAATAGATTTATAGGAAGTGTTCAGCGGATGATTGCGCGGCCTGCCCATACGCAGAGGATGCCGAAGACGACGCTGAGTCCGAGGTAGAGGGCGAATGTTCCCCAGTCACCCTTAGAGCCTAGAATCCACATATCGTCGGCGAACGACGAGAATGTCGTGAAGCCACCGCAGAAGCCGGTGATGAGCAATACATTTTGGCTCGGGGTCATGACCTTGGCATTTTCGAGCAGCCCGAAGAAGAGGCCGATGAGGAAGCAGCCGATGATGTTCACGAGGAATGTCCCCATGGGGAATGCGCCGTGCCACATGGCACCCGACCATTTGCCTACGAGATAACGACCGGCAGTGCCTACAAAACCGCCGCAGCCTGCGATGAGAAGTTCTTTGAACATAGTCTGAAAAGTTTAATGTTGATGATGATTATCAGAAGTGATGATTATACAACTTTAACACTCGGGAGCCAGAAAGGTTCAGCCGCTGCGCGTTGATAGAGAAAAAAGCCGTAAATTTGCACTCAGAAATCCAAAACCATGACAGAGACCCCCGAAACCAAGCTGCGCCATCAGCGCATGGAACGATACATCCTCCCTATGCGCGAGGGTGGTTCGCTCCCGCTCCTCGGCGAGGGTGACGACGGCTTCAAGTATGTCGTGAAGATGCGCGGCGCCGGCCACGGGGCCAAGGCGCTCACAGCCGAGCTCATAGGCGGCGAGGTTGCCCGCGCCGCAGGTCTCCGCGTCCCCGAGCTCGTTACGCTCGACATCGACGAGGCATTCGGACGCACCGAGCCTGACCCAGAGATACAGGACTTGCTCAAAGCCTCCACGGGCCTCAACCTCGGCCTCCACTTCCTCGCCGGCGCCATCACGCTCGACCCGTGGGCCAATCCCGTCGACGCGACCGAGGCCTCGCGCATCGTGTGGCTCGACGCATTCCTCACCAATGTAGACCGCACTCCGCGCAACACCAATATGCTCGTCTGGCACAACGAGACGTGGCTCATCGACCATGGTGCCTCGCTCTACTTCCACCACTCGATGAGTGACCCCAGCAAAGCCGCCCTCACCCCCTTCGCCTTCATCAGCGACCACGCCCTCATCCGCAAAGCCTCGGCCCTCGAAGAGGCTGACGCATACATGCGCTCGCGGCTCACCCCCGGGCGACTCGAAGCCATCGTCGACATGATCCCCGAAGAGTGGCTGACGACTGAGGAGCAGAGCGGAATCTCGGCCGAGGGGATGAAGGACATCTACAAAGGCTTCCTCACGCAGAGGCTCGCCAATTCGGAAATCTTCTTAAAACAGGCAACAGATGAGCGGAGAAAATTACTTGTATGAATGGGCCACGCTCCGCTGCGTCCCACGCATCGAGCGCGACGAGTTTCTGAACATCGGCGTCATAATGATGTGCAAGCGCCGCCGATGGGTGCGTGTCGAGACCTGTATCCGTCCCGAGCTGCTCGCCCTGTTCGCCCCCGATCTGACGGCCGAGGAGATCGAGAGCCATCTGCAGGCCTTCAAGTCCATCGCCGAGGGTAATCCCGCCTCGGGCCCGATTGCGGCAATGGAGGCCGAAGAACGATTCCGCTGGCTCACAGCCGTCAAATCCACGTGGCTCCAAACCTCACGCCCCCACCCCGGCCTCACCACCGACCTCGACGCAACCTTCGACCACATCCTCACAGAACAGGTCAAGGGTTGAGACAGTGTTCAAATGCTACATGCCGTATGAAAAGTATATCGCCGAATCAGAGGGATTCAAATATCGAATTGTTGCGCGTCATAAGCATGATTATGGATTATGGTTCTGTTGGTTCACGCTGACGGTGCAGCCCTCGGTCTCCCCCAACTTCCGTCCATCATCGGGGATACAAGAGATTTGTGGCAATTGGGTGTCGAATCCTCAGTAGGATCAATCCAATAGAACAACAACCTCGCGAAGCCAGCCGATGCCTTCAATGACATTGCCAAACTTCACGAGGTTGATTTTCTGATCGGATCCGAGTGTCTGGGTTACTTCGGCAGGTTGAAGGCGCGGGTCATCTCGGCCATCTGGTCATCGCTCATACCTTCGGGGTCGAAGCCCATGTTCTTGGCGGCGATGAAGATGAGGGCCGACTTGTTGAGCACGTCTACCTGGTCGAAGGCAGCCATGATGTCGGTGTCGACGGCGAATACGCCATGCTTCTCCCAGAGGGTGACGTCATAGTCGCCAAGCTCGCGAATGGTCGAGTCTGCGAGGTCGTTCGAGCCTGGGAGCTGATAGGGAATGATGCCGAGACCGCGGGGGCAGAATGCCTTGGTCTCGGGAATCATACTCCACAGGAGACGGGTGGCGACATCCTTGTCGAGATACTTCTTGCAATGGCTCATGGCCACGAGCTCGATGGGGTGGGTGTGGAGCGAAGCCTTGTAGTTGGAACCCTTCGAGATGAGGTAGTTGTGCACGGCAAGGTGCGAGGGGAGCTCGGAGGTAGGCTTCACGGGGTTGTCGGCGATGATGACATAGTGGGCGCAGTCGTCGAGGATGCGGATGAACGAGCCGTTGTCCATGGGCCAGCGGGCGAGGTCGCGCATACGGCGGTTGGTACCCTTGCAGAAGAAGTAGCATCCTTTGAGGTGAGGGAGTGTTGCACCGATGGGATATACGGGGCTGATGGCGGGCATATTGCGGATCTCGTCGTCGACAAATTCGGTGACGTTGATGGTGATGTTGCCGCCGTTGCGCTCGGCCCAGCCTTTCTGCCAGAGATAGCCGGCGACTTCGGCCACCTGCTCTACCTCGTAGGCGAGAGCGGGACGGTTGTCTAAGATTGAGGACATAGTTTCCTTATATTTTTAGTATAGATTGGATGGTTATTCAGATGAGCTGCGGGAGGAAGCAGGAGATGATGAGCACCACGATACCGAGGACAAGTACCTGGATGGTCTGCTTCGAACAACCCTTCCACTCTTTGAGGATGATGCCCCAGACGTTGGAGAACACGACGTTGAGGGCCATGAGGATACAGAACGAAAGGGTCATGAGTGTCGGGGAGTCGGTGAGGAAACCCTTGCCGAGTGCGAGCCCGAAGAACTGACTGTACCAGAGGGCACCGGCCACGAGGCAGAAGAAGAGATTGTTGGCCATCACCGTCCCGTTAGAGGAGTCGCACCATGTGTTGTTCTTGTCGTTCTGATAGAAGCAGTAGAAAGCATTGGTGACGAATCCGCCGAGGGTCACGAGGAATGTGGCGGGGAGGGTCTT
>CAMWXQ010000195.1 GCA_947178235.1 uncultured Muribaculaceae bacterium | reverse complement strand
CTCCAAGGGCTCGACCAGATGTCCGTCTCCCCCGACAAGGGGCGCAAGTCGATCGACGAGTCTCTCGACATCCTCACCGATATATATAAGGCGTCCCCGATGTCCGTGGGGCTCTCGATGTTCCGCGACGCCAAGCTCGACGAACTCGTCAACGTCTACTCGAAGGCGGGTACCGACGAGCGCGAACACGCCTATAAAGTCCTCTCGCCCCTGTACCCCACAGACCTCGACCGCATCGAGCGCATCAAGCGCGGCGATGAAGACAACCGATGACCCAAAGACCACAAATAACTCAACGACCGTGCTCGAAACACTCCACATATCCAACTACGCGCTGATCGACAGCCTCGACATCGGATTTCACCCGGGATTCAACTTGATCACGGGCGAGACCGGTGCGGGCAAGTCCATCATCCTCGGTGCGCTCTCGCTCCTGCTCGGTGCGAGGGCAGACAGCCGCGCCGTCACCGACCCCTCGGCCAAGAGTGTCATCGAAGCCGTCTTTGCGGTCAGTGACAACCCCGAACTCAAAGCCTACTGCGAGGAGTGTGACATCGAATGGGACGACGAGCACTGTATCCTCCGCCGCGAGGTCTCGCCGACGGGTCGCTCCCGTGCCTTTGTCAATGACTCGCCTGTCCCACTCACGCGTCTCCAAGCCGTCGCGCAGAGGCTCATCGACATCCACTCCCAGCATCAGAACCAACTCCTCTCCCTGCCCGAATTTCAGCTCAAAGTCATTGACGTCCTCGCCGGCAACCAGGGGCGTCTGCGCGAGTACACCGTCCGCTACAACTCGCTCCGCGATGCCGTCCGCCGACTGAAAGCTGTCCGCCAGCAGGTCGAGAAGAACCGTGAGGATGAGGAATTCATACGCTTCCAGCTCGAACAGCTCGACGAACTCGCCCTACGTCCAGACGAACAGGCCGAACTCGAAGCCGAGCGCGAGGTGTTGCTCAATCTTTCGAGCATCCGCGAGACCCTTTCCCGCGCCGTCAATGCTCTCTCGGGTGGTGTCCCCAATACACTCGACCTACTCGCCGAGGCAATGGACAACTGCTCGCGCCTCGACACCGTGTTGCAGAAGGAGGATGACATCCCCGACCGCCTCGCTTCGGCCCGCATTGAGATCTCGGACATCGCCTCGACCCTCGAAACCACGCTCGATTACCTCCACGCCGACCCCGTGAGGCTCGAAGAGGTCGAAGACCGTCTGCATAACATCTACACCCTTTGTCACAAGCACCGAATCGAGGCCAGCGACAAACTCATCGAACTGCGCGACACCCTCAAAGGTCGTCTCACCGAACTCGACAACAGCGACGACCTCCTCGCCTCGCTCGAACGTGAGGCGCGCCGCGCCAAGGCCCTCGCCCGCGAGTCCGCCGCCGAAATCTCGAAGGCACGACAGGCCGAGGCCCTACGTTTCGCCGAATTATTGCGTGAGACAGCCATGCCCCTGGGCATGAAGAACCTCCGCGTCGAGGTCAGCGTCCTCCCCGCCGACATGTCTGCCACGGGCATCGACTCCGTTCAGTTCATGGTCGCGTTCAACAAGAACCAACCCCTCATGCCTGTCGGGGCATCCGCGTCGGGTGGCGAGATCTCGCGCCTCATGCTATCCATCAAGACCATCATAGCCTCGCGAATGCAGCTCCCCTCGATCATATTCGACGAGGTCGACACAGGTGTCTCGGGCGACGTCGCCAACCGCATGGGGCAGATGATGAGGGACATTTCCAAATCCTTGCAGGTCACGGCCATCACCCATCTGCCACAGGTAGCAGCCCAGGGCGACAGCCACTACCGCGTGTTCAAGGAGGATGATGACAACTCGACACATACCCGCATCGCCGAGCTTACGGAGACCGAACGAGTCTCGGCCATCGCCGCCATGCTCGGAGGCGCCGAGATTGACAATGCGGCCATCAAGGCAGCCGAATCTCTGCTAAAAAACAAATGAAACCAACACCTACACCATAATATATATGGAACGTTCAGACTACATCTACGGCATACGCGCCGTCATGGAAGCGATCGAAGCAGGCCAGAACATCGACAAGATCTTCATGGCCAAGGATATTCACGGAGACCTTGCCACTGAGCTCTCGCAGAAGGCCCGCAAGCTCCGTGTGCCCGTCCAGCGTGTCCCCGTAGAGCGCATCAACCGCATCACCCGCAAGAACCACCAGGGTGTACTCGCGATGATGTCCGCCGTCACATACCACCGCCTCGACCATCTTGTACCCGAGCTCTATGAGGCGGGCATCCTCCCCTTCATCGTCATGCTCGACGGCGTGACCGACGTGCGCAACTTCGGTGCAATCGCCCGAACCTGCGAGTGTGCAGGTGTAGATGCCATCGTGATACCCGAGCACGGGAGCGTCTCGGTCGGTGGCGATGCCGTCAAGACTTCTGCGGGCGCACTGCTCCATATCCCCGTCTGCCGCGTGTCGTCGATAGGGTGGGCCGCCCGATTCCTTCGCGACAACGGTTATGCCGTGGTAGCCGTGAGCGAGAAGGCCGATATGCCTTACACACAGGCCTCGTATACCGATCCTGTGGCTCTCGTGATGGGTGCTGAGGACATCGGCATCTCCCCCGAGGTGATGAGGGAGACAACCACCAAGGTGAGCATCCCCATGTTCGGAAACATTGGCTCGCTCAATGTCTCGGTGGCCGCGGGCGTCATGATCTACGAGGTCGTGCGCCAGCGTCTGGACGCCAATCTCGAAATTATCTGAATCAACTTTATTTTTTCAATTCATAAACCAATACACACAACAATTTATGATTAAACACTACCTGCCGGTGGCTGCCGCTGCACTGGCTCTTGGCGTCCTCACAGGTTGCGTCGACGACAAGTACGATCTCTCGGACATCGACCAGACCGTTCAGGTCGCGGTCAATGACCTCACCATCCCCCTCAACGTCGATGCCGTCACCCTCTCGACCCTCTTCGACCTCGATGAGAACGACCCTGACGCAGTCGTCAAGGTCGTCGACGGCGTATACGCCATCGAGAAGCGTGGCTCATTCAAATCCAATGGGGTTGAAGTCGACGTAATCCGCCTCAATGGTATCTCGGGCAATGCCCAGGAGGGTACCATCCACACGGGTGGCATCTCTGTTCCCTCCGGACAGGATGTAACCTTCCCCATCTCCGCCGACCCTGTCGACTTCGGGTTCAAATCCAATGACGTCCCCGCCGAAGTCCTGGGGATTGACAAACTCTTCGGCTCATACGAACTCTACATCAACGTGGAGCTCCGCGGAGCCTCGCAGGTTGTCAAGGGCTTTACCGTGCGCGACCTCAACATCGTTCTCCCGAAGGGGCTCACCGCAACCTCCGAGCAGGGTCACTACGATCCCACTACCGGTATCCTCGAAGTCCGCGAGGTGAAGGCCATCGGCGACAAGGCACAGATTGTCCTCAAAGGTACCGCCATCGACTACCAGGCTGCCGGAGGTCAGTTCGATTCGGCTAACCATACCGCATCCTACGACGGCTCCATGACCCTCAGCTCGGGCTCGATCTCGATCAATGGCTCCGAAGTGCAGGGCAACCTTCCCCCCGAGATCACTTTCGCCGCTTCGCTCGGCGTCAGCTCGCTCGTTGTCGACAAGTTCTCCGGTAGGGTCACCTACAATATCGGGAATGTCAACGTCAACCCCGTGACCCTCGATGATCTCCCCGACATCCTCTCAAAGG
>CAMWXQ010000194.1 GCA_947178235.1 uncultured Muribaculaceae bacterium | reverse complement strand
ACGAGACCGAGGTCGGCCTCCTCTCCCAGGGCCAGAGCCTGGACATCACCATCGGCGCACTCCCCAACCTCCACCTCCCCGCCGTCATCGAGCTCATATCCCCCAAGGGCGTGCAGAACAACGGCGCAAACACATTCGAGATCAAGGGGGCCATCGAGATTCCCGACTCGCTCTTCCTCCGCTCGGGATACAGCGCCAATGCCTCGGTACTCCTCAGTTCCGCCCCCGGCGTCCTCGCCATCCCCGAGAGCATCCTCGAATGGGGCACCGACTCGACATTCGTCTACGTCATGACCGACTCAGTCAAACCCGAATACACCCGCACCCCGGTCACCACGGGCACATCGGACGGAATCAACATACAGATCACATCGGGCATCACCGAGGGCATGAAACTCCGCGGCGCACCCATCACACCCGCCAAGTAATATGAGACTGCTCACATCCATCGCCGCGCTCCTCGCCGCCACACTCCTCAGCTCGGCCGCCGAGCCGTGGAGCCTCGACCGATGCGTCGGGTATGCACTCGAACACAACCTCAACGTCCGCTCGGCGGCCATCGACAACCTCAACGCCGACCTCGCCGTCACCGAGGCAAAGGACGCATTCCTACCCACGCTCTCGGCCGGCGCGTCACAGTCGTGGGACTTCGGTCGCTCGCTCACATCCCAGAACACGTACGCCAACCGCAACAACACCAACTTCGGCTGGAACGTCCGCCTCTCGCTCCCCCTCTTCCAGGGCTTGCAGGCTCTCCGCTCGCTCAGCCGCGCACGCGCAGCCCGCGAGGCATCAGTCCGCCAGGCCGACGCCGTCCGCGACGAGGTCACACTCGCCGTCCTCTCCTATTACCTCCAAGCCCTCTACAACCGCGAGCTCCTCGGCGTATCGCGTCAACAGCTCGCCCTCTCGGCCACTCAGCTCGCCCGACAGGAAGCAATGTTCGAGGCCGGCAAGGTACCCGAGGTCGACGTCATACAGGCCCGATCACAGGTCGCGCTCGCCGAGGTCGACACCGTCAATGCCTCCAACAACCTCCGCCTCTCCCTCGTGAGCCTCGCCCAGCTCCTCGAACTCGAAACCGCCGACGGCTTCGACATCCTCCCCCTCGACACCGCCGACCCCCTCGACCTCCCGCTCCTCCCCGAGGCCGAAGTCCTCGAACGCGCCCTCGGAGGCTACTCCACCATCCGTGCAGCCGAGGCCAATGTCGCCGTCGCCGAGCGAGGCATCTCCGTCGCCCAGACCGGCTACATACCACGCATATCATTCGGCGCAGGCCTATCTGACAACTACTACAAGATGTCCGGCCTCGAAAACCCCTCCTTCTCGCGTCAGATGCGCGACAACTTCGCCAAGAGCATCGGCTTCACCCTCAGCGTACCCATCTTCGACGCCTTCGCCACACGCAACAGCGTCCGCCGCGCACGAACATCGCTACTCACCGCCCGCCTCGAACTCCAGCGTCAGCGCAGCGAACTACGCCGCGCCGTCACCGAAGCATGGACCCAGGCCGACGGAGCCCGCGACAAATACCGCGCCACCTGCACCGCCGCCACAGCCTCGCGCGCAGCCCTCGACGCCATGACCGAGAAATACACCTACGGCAAAGCCAACGCAACCGAATGGGAGCAGACCCGCACCAACTACATCTCAGCCCTCTCCTCCCAGGTCCAAGCCAAATACGAAGCCATCCTCCGCACCCGCATCGTCACCTTCTACGCCACCGAACATCAATGAGTAGTTCTGAAACACCATCGGGCGGGGGTTTTGAAGTCTCGGATTTTTTGTGTAATTTTGCAGTCTCTCTCCGATATGTCTAACTAACCACTCCAACCCTTGGACACAGATCCTCTGCCGGCCGCTGAGATGGCCGTTAATACACTCTCCGAGATAGTCAACACTTTTATTCCCTGTATGGTGGCTCAGATGGGTACGGCCCAGGTGGTCGCCCTGTGCCTCGCCATCGTGGCCCTGTTCATTTCGGGCTTTGTCTCGGGGAGCGAGATTGCTTTCTTTTCGCTGACACCTACCCAATGCGACGAGCTCGACGAGTCTCCGTCGGGCCAGCGTGTGCTGCGTCTGGTCGAGAAGCCTGACCGCCTGCTCGCCACAATCCTCATCGCCAACAATCTGGTGAACGTCACCATAGTCGTGCTCTGTAACTTTGCGCTCGGGCCCGTGTTCGAGGGGATGAGCGAGTTGTGGAGCTTTGTGTTGCAGACCGTCATTCTCACGTTCCTCATCCTGCTCTTCGGAGAGATTCTGCCCAAGCTGTATGCGAACTCTAACAATCTCGGGTGGGCGCGGATGGCCGTCGGGCCGCTCAGCCTCATGGTGAGCATTTTCCGACCTCTCTCGGCGGTGTTGGAGAAGAGCTCGGTGATCGTCCACAAGGTTGTGTCGAAGAAGGAGGTTGCAGTCACGACGGACGACCTCTCGCAGGCGCTCGAAATCGCCCAGGGCGTGGACGACTCGCAGAGCAAGGATATGCTCGAAGGTATCCTCAAATTCGGTGACACGACAGCGTCCGAGGTGATGACCCCGCGTGTGGATGTCACGGGCCTCGACATGGAACTGACTTTCCCCGAGGTGATGAAGGTCGTGTTGGAGAGCGGTTTTGCTCGCCTCCCGGTCTACGAGGATTCGATGGACAACATCAAGGGTGTCCTCTACTCGCGCGACCTGCTCCCCTACGTGGGACGTACCGAGGAGCCGGGGTTCAAGTGGCAGGAGCTGATGCGCCAACCCTACTTTGTGCCCGAGTCGCGCATGATCGACAATCTGCTCGAAGACTTCCGCTCGCGCCGCGTCCATCTGGCCATCGTGATCGATGAGTTCGGCGGGACGCAGGGAATCGTGACCCTCGAAGATGTCCTCGAAGAGATCGTGGGCGACATCGACGACGAGTATGACGAGGAGGAGAAGACCTACCGCCGTCTGCCCGACGGGTCGTATGTGTTCGAGGGTAAGACGCTGCTCAACGACTTCTTCCGCATCACCGACCTCGACGAGGAGGAGTATGCGGCCTATACCGAGGACTGCGACACACTGGCTGGTATGCTCCTGGCAATCAAAGGGGATTTCCCGAAGGAGAAGGAGTCACTGGCATGTGGACGATGCCGATTCCTGGTTCTGTCGGTGCGTCAGCACCGCATCGTGAATGTCCGCGTCAAGGTTCTCGATGCCGAACCGACCGAGGCGCAAGCCTAACCCCACAATTACCAAAAAATGATACTCAGACTTCTGCCCGCGCTGCTCGCCGCCATCATCCTCAGCGGGTGCGGTGGTGGACGCGAAGGCCGTGCCGTACCCCTGCCGACGGCGTGGCCGCGCATCGAGATGCCCGATTCGGTGTATGTCGCCACGGATGCCGACGGCGTGAGCCTCAGTCTCAATGCCGGGGCCGAGGTCGCGAAGACACCGAGGGAGGACGGCGTGTGGATGGATGTCTCCTACCCTACATTCCCCGCCGCCCGCATATATCTGACCCTCAACCGCCTCCGTGCGGGCGAGGAGCATGACGCGGTGGCCAACCGTCTGGAACGCATAACCCTCAACGCGGGCGGGCTGCCGACCGAGAAGCTCGAATTCCGCAATCCCGCAGGGTGGGAGTGTCTGATGACGCTGACCCCCGCGTCGGTGACAACCCCCGTACAGGCCGTGGCCACGGGTGGTGACGGACGGATTCTCTCGGCCACACTCTATCTGAGTG
>CAMWXQ010000193.1 GCA_947178235.1 uncultured Muribaculaceae bacterium | reverse complement strand
TACAATAACTCTTCATCACCAAGTTTTCTCCAATGAGAAGGACCATAAACCTGACCAAAGGTCTGAATCTCGCCATCGGCGGGGGTCTCACCGACTTGTGGCCCACAGGCGTGGCCATGCCCGCGACCGTGGCCGTGGTGCCCGCCGACTTCCCCGGGTTCACCCCCAAGTGCGAGGTGGCCGAGGGTGACGTCGTGGCCCAGGGCCAACCCCTGATGCGCGACAAGGCCGACACAGACATCAAGCTCGTATCCCCCGTAGCGGGCACCGTCGAGGCCATAGTCCGCGGCGCGCGCCGCGCCATCGAACGCATCGTAGTGAAGCCCGCCGCCGAGGGCACCCCCGCGCAGGTCAAGTTCGAGACGGACACGAAGGATGCCGCCTCGGTCAAGCGCGCGCTCAAACACTCGGGCCTGTGGGCCATGATGCGCCAGCGCCCCTATGACATCGTGCCCGACCCGACGGCCGAGCCGAGGGACATCTTCGTAACCGCCATGGACACCGCACCGCTGGCACTCCCGCTCGAAGAGGTCGTCCGCGGACGCGAGGCCGACCTCCGCGCCGGCGTCGAGGCGCTCGCCATGCTCACAAAGGGTACAATATATATAGGTGTAGCCAAGGGCTCGGCCATCGCCGACATCGAGGGGGCCGAAATCGTGGAGTTCACCCCCCTGCACCCCGCGGGCAACGCGGGAATCCAGGCCGCCAACATCGCGCCCGTGAACAAGGGTGAGACCATATGGACCCTCGACGTCATGACCCTTGCCCGCATCGGCGCGCTGATGACCTCGGGCGTGGCCGACACATCGGCCACCGTCGCCATCACGGGCTCCGAGGCCGATGCCCCGCACGTCGTCCGCACCGTCGTCGGCGCCGACATCCGCGCCCTGCTCGGCAAGGAGGCGGACGAGGCTGCCCCGCGCCACCTGCGCATAATCTCGGGCAACGTTCTGACGGGCCTCCCCGTCGGCGCAGACGGATACCTGCGCTACCCCTACCGCCAGGTGACCGTCATCCCCGAGGGTGACAACGCCGACGAGTTCATGGGCTGGGCATCGCTGAGCCCCTCGAAGCTGAGTGTGTCCCACTCCTTCCCCGGGAGCTTCCTCGGACGCCTCTTCAAGCCCGACGCACGCCTCAACGGCGGACGCCGCGCCATGATCATGTCGGGGGTATACGACCGCTACCTGCCCATGGACATCCTGCCCGAATACCTGCTGAAAGCGATCTCGGGCAAGGACATCGACCAGATGGAGGCCCTCGGCATCTACGAGGTGGCCCCCGAGGACTTCGCCCTGGCCGAGTATGCCGACCCGTCGAAGCTCCCCCTCCAGAAGATGGTCCGCGAGGGGCTCGACTATCTCCGCAGCGAGGTCTGACCCCGCCCCACCCCACCGTCACATCCATCAAAGACCCAAATGAAAGCACTTAGAAAATATCTCGACAGCATCAAGCCCCAGTTCGAGCCGGGAGGGCGCCTGCACTCCCTGCAGAGCGTCTTCGAGGGGTTCGAGAGCTTCCTGTTCACCCCCAACACGACGTCGCCCGCGGGGGCCGTCAACATCCATGACAGCCTCGACTCGAAGCGCATCATGATCATCGTCGTGATGGCGCTGATGCCGTGCCTGCTCTTCGGCATGTACAACACGGGCTATCAGAACTGGCTCGCCGCCGGCGCCACGGAGTTTCCCTTCTGGCAGCTGATGGCCTACGGCTTCCTGGCCGTGCTGCCCCGCATCGTCGTGGCCTACGTCGTGGGCCTCGGCATAGAGTTCACCGTCGCCCAGTGGCGCCATGAGGAGATCCAGGAGGGTTTCCTCGTTACGGGCATCCTCATCCCCCTCATCTGCCCGGTCGAGACCCCGCTGTGGATGCTCGCCGTGGCCACGGCATTCTCCGTCATCTTCGTCAAGGAGGTCTTCGGGGGCACAGGCTACAATATATTCAATGTGGCACTGGTGACCCGCGCGTTCCTCTTCTTTGCCTATCCGGCCCAGATGAGCGGCGACAAGGTATTCGTATCCTCGAGCAAGATCTGCGGCCTCGGGCACAATCTCCCCGAGGGATTCACCGGAGCCACACCGCTCGGGCAGATCGCGACCTTCACAGGTGACAAATTGACCGTCACGGGGCTCAATGACGCACCCATCTCGGCATGGGACGCATTCCTCGGACTGATCCCCGGCTCGCTCGGCGAGACCTCGACGCTCTGCATCCTCATCGGTGCCATAATCCTGCTCTGCACGGGCATCGCATCGTGGCGCATCATGCTCAGCGTCATCGCTGGCGGCCTCGTGATGGGCTTCATCGCCAATATCTTCCAGACACCGACCTATCCAGCGTCGTTCCTCTCGCCCCTCGACCAGCTCCTCTACGGCGGATTCGCCTTCGCGGCGGTCTTCATGGCCACCGACCCTGTGACGGCGGCGAGGACCGGAGCGGGCAAGTGGGTCTACGGCTTCCTCGTGGGCGTCGTGGCTGTGCTGATCCGCACGTACAACAACGGCTACCCCGAGGGTGCGATGCTCGCCGTCCTGCTCGCCAACGCCCTCGCGCCGCTCATCGACTACTGTGTCGTGCAGCTCAACATCGCACGACGCCGCAGACGCCTGGCATAATACACAATAGCTATCATAGCTAAGATAGCTATAAGACAAAATACTCAAATCACACAAAAAACTACCTTTGCAATGAACAAGCAAAGCAACGCATATACCATCGTCTACATCATCGTGCTCGTGGTGCTCGTGGGCACGGCGCTGGCCGCGACATCGCTCGCGCTGAAACCGCGCCAGCAGGAGAACGTCGATGCCGACAAGATGGGCCAGATCCTGGCCGCAGCGCTCATCACCCCCGCCAAGGGTGAGGCCGTGGCCGACTTCGGCAAGTATATCACCGACCAGTACGTGGTCAACGCCGAGGGCGAGAAGGTGGCCGGTGTCGAGGCCTTCGGGGTCGACGTGGCCGCGCAGAGCAAGCTCCACGCCGACAAGCGCGAGCTCCCCGTCTATGTCTGCACCCTCGCCGACGGCGCAGTCAAGTATATACTCCCCGTCTACGGCGCGGGCCTCTGGGGCCCCATCTGGGGCTATGTGGCCTTCGATGCCGACGGCTCGACGGTCTACGGCGCGTACTTCGCCCACCAGGGTGAGACCCCGGGCCTCGGCGCCGAAATCGAGAAGCCCGCTTTCTCGGACCAGTTCAAGGGCAAGCAGGTATTCCGCGACGGACGCTTCCGCCCCATCGCCGTGGTCAAGGCAGGTCAGAAACCGCTCGACGGCGAGGACTATGTGGACGGCATCTCGGGAGGCACCATCACCTCGAAGGGTGTCGGCGCCATGCTCGACAACTGTCTCACGCCTTACAGGAAGTTCCTCTCCAAGTTGAAGGTTGAAAGTTGAGAGTTGAAAGGGTTGAGGGTTGAAAGTTGATAGACTTTCGGCCAAAAGCCATCCCTCAACCCCCGACATTCCACACAACTCCACTTCACTCAACTTTCAACTCTCAACTCTCTCAACTTTCAACTCTCAACTTTCAACTCCAAATATGGCAGACAAAATCAAGAACAGCAGTGTGCTGCTCAATCCGCTCTCCAAAGACAATCCCGTGGTGGTACAGGTGCTCGGCATCTGCTCGGTGCTCGCGGTGACGGCCAAGCTCGAACCGGCCATCGTCATGGGCATCTCGGTGATCGCCGTGCTGGCCTTTGCCAACGTC
>CAMWXQ010000192.1 GCA_947178235.1 uncultured Muribaculaceae bacterium | reverse complement strand
ACTCGGCGAGGCAGCCGGAATGGAAATCCGCACTTTCAATGATCTTGTAGATGCACTTCAGAAGCGTCACGATTTCTTCGAGGAGATGGGTTGCCGCCTTTCCGACCACGGTATCGAGGAATTCTATGCTGAAGATTACACTCAGCCTGAAATAGATGCAATGTTTACCAAAGTCATGGACGGAGGTTCTCTCACTCCCGAGGAAGTGGAGAAGTTCAAGAGCGCCATGATGATTGTGTTCGGTGAAATGGATTATGAAAGCGGTTGGACACAGCAGTTCCACTACGGAGCTATCCGCGACAACAACTCCAAGATGTTCAAGCTCCTCGGCCCCGACACCGGTTTTGACTCGATCGGCGAGTTCAACACCGCCAAGTCGTGCGCCAAGTTCCTCGACAAGCGCAACACCCGCGGCAAGCGCACCAAGACCATCATCTACAACCTCAACCCCTGTGCCAACGAGGTCATCGCCACCATGCTCGGCAACTTCCAGGACGGCTCCATCCCCGGCAAGATCCAGTTCGGTTCCGGATGGTGGTTCCTCGACCAGAAGGACGGTATGCAGAAGCAGATGAACGCACTCTCGCTCCTCGGCCTCCTCAGCCGCTTCGTCGGTATGCTCACCGACTCCCGCTCCTTCCTCTCCTATCCCCGCCACGAGTACTTCCGCCGCACGCTCTGCAACCTCGTGGGCGACGACATCGAGAAGGGCGAGCTCCCCTACACCGGTTTCGAGGAGAAGCGCGTCAACCAGATGATCGAGGATATCTGCTACAACAACGCCAAGAATTACTTCAAATTCTAAGCCATGGCAGCAGCAACCACACCCCTCCAGGCAGCCAATCAGAAGATGACCAACTTCCGCTGGGTCATCTGCGCGCTGCTCTTCCTCGCCACCACGGTCAACTACATGGACCGTCAGGTGCTCTCGCTCACATGGAAGGAGTTCATCTCCCCCGAATTCCACTGGACCGACGCCAACTATGGCCTCATCACCGCCGTCTTCTCCATCGTCTATGCAGTGGCCAACCTCTTCGCTGGCCGCTTCATCGACTGGATGGGCACCAAGAAGGGCTACCTCTGGGCCATCTTCGTATGGAGTGCAGGTGCCTGCCTCCACGCCGCTTGCGGCTGGGCCACCGAGATTACACTCGGCCTCCACAACGCCCATGAGCTCCTCGAGGCCGCCGGCACCACCGCCGTGACCATCGCCACCGTATCGGTCTACTTCTTCCTCGGCGCCCGCACCATCCTCGCCCTCGGCGAGGCCGGCAACTTCCCCGCCGCCATCAAGGTGACCGCCGAATACTTCCCCAAGCGTGACCGCGCATACGCCACCTCGATCTTCAACGCAGGCTCGGCTGTCGGCGCCCTCATCGCACCGTTCTCCATCGGCCCGCTCGCCAAGTATTTCCAGAGCATCGGCTGGGGCAACGGCTGGGAAATGGCCTTCATCGTCATCGGTGCCCTCGGCTTCATCTGGATGGGCTTCTGGATCTTCCTCTACAAGAAACCCGCCGAGAATCCCCGCGTGAATGCCGCCGAGCTCGCCTACATCGAGCAGGACACCGTCTCCGAGACCGAGACTCCCCGCCAGGAGGCCGTCGAGCAGGACGAGAAGGAGAAAGCCATCCCCTTCCTCAAAGTCTTCTCCTACCCCCAGACATGGGCCGTCTTCTTCGGCAAGTTCCTCACCGACGGTGTATGGTGGTTCTTCCTCTTCTGGACCCCCGCCTACATCACCGACGTATTCAAGCTCTCGACCTCGTCCGGCGAGGGTATGCTGATGATCTTCGTCCTCTACCTCATCACCATGCTCTCCATCTACGGCGGCAAGCTCCCGACCATCTTCATCGACCGTGCAGCACGCCGCGGTGTCGACGTCAACCCCTATGAGGCCCGTATGCGCGCCATGCTCATCTTCGCCGTCTTCCCCCTCCTGGCCCTCCTCGCCCAGCCCATGAGCGGAATTTCGCCCTGGATGCCCATCATCATCATCGGCATCGCCGGCGCCGCACACCAGTCCTGGTCGGCCAACATCTACTCCGTCGTCGGCGACATGTTCCCCAAGTCGACCATCGCAACCATCATCGGTATCGGCGGTATGGCCGGCGGCATCGGCTCGTTCCTCATCAACCTCTGCTCCGGCATCCTCTTCGACTATGCCGCACAGACCAACATGGCCTTCATGAGCTACGAGGGCAAGCCCGCAGGCTACTTCATCGTCTTCTGCATCTGTGGTGTCGCCTACCTCGTCGGCTGGTGCATCATGAAGCTCCTCGTACCCCGCTACAAGCTCGTCGAGTACAACGGCTGAGACATAGCCTATCACAAATGATTCTTATCCAGGGCGTCCCCTTTCCGAGGGGGACGCCCTGTTTGTTCAAATATATTTGCAATCCTCGCCGAAAAACCGTAACTTTGACGCGTCCAAATTCCATGCCATAAACTGGAATTTTCCCCTTTAAGTCAATTCATTACTTTTCTAACTAACCTTAAAATTTAACGCATGAACAAATTTTTCATGTTGGCCATAGGTGCTATCTGCACGGCGGGTATCGCTGTCGCGGGCTCCTACTCCTTCGACGAAGGGAGCGGGTTGGCCAAGAGTGAGATTCAGCTCACCAATGGAACTCCCGGTGTGGCCAAAGCAGTCACCGTCCAGAACATCAACTACGAACTTGACAACGAGGCTCAGACAGCCACTGTGACAGGTTGCGCAGCCGGCCTGGCGAATCTGAATATCCCAGCATCAATCACATCCGGCGGCAAAAATTACACAGTCGTAGCTGTGGGAGCGACCGCATTCAGCGCAAACAGCAACATCACATCCATTAACGTGCCCGCAACCATCACAACTGTGGGCAATGATGCATTCCGCAACCTCTCCAACCTCAAATCCCTCTACATCAACGACCTCGCCGCATGGTGCGCCATCGAGTTCGCTAACGGCAACGCCAACCCTCTCTACAACGTCTACCCCACCCTCACATCCAAGTGGGGCACCGTCTATGTCAACGGCGAGGCTGTGACAACCCTCACCATCCCCGAGGGCGTGACCTCGATCGGCCGTGCATTCTACGGCTTCAAGGCCCTCACCTCAGTCACTCTCCCCTCCACACTCAAAGTCATGGGCGACCAGGTATTCGCCAACTGCACAGGTCTCACTGAGGTTGTCATTCCCGAAGGCGTTACTAAGATGGGGTCCGTCTTCTTCGGTTGCACCGGCCTCACCTCGGTGACCCTCCCCTCCACGCTCACAGAGCTCAACGGAAATACATTCTATGGTTGTACGGCGCTTGCTTCCATAGAGCTCCCCGAGTCCCTCACAACCATGGGATCCTCCGTGTTCTCCGGCTGCAAGGCTCTCACCTCCATTGAGCTTCCCGCCGCCATCGAATCCATCGGTGTGATGGCTTATTACGGCTGTACTGCCATCACCGAGATTACCAGCCACGCCACCGTGCCTCCCACCGTCGGCATGTTTGCTTTCGACGACATCAACAAGGATATCCCCGTCAATGTCCCCGAGACCTCGCTCGACGCATACAAGGCAGCCGATGAATGGAAAGATTTCACAAACTTCGTAGGCTTCGAGGTCGCTCCCGAACCCGCAAACCCCTTCGCCCCCACAGGCAACGAGGAGGTCAAAGGCGAACTCCAACTCCTCTACAACCACACCAAGGATAAGCCAGTCTCATAAACCAATCTCCGACCCCACGCGACAAGAGG
>CAMWXQ010000191.1 GCA_947178235.1 uncultured Muribaculaceae bacterium | reverse complement strand
CCATGCGTTCTCGGCCAGGGTGGCGGCGGGATAGGCGATGGCTATCTGCAAGTCGGCCCTGGCGTCGCGGTCGGTGTCGACCCAGTCGATGATCAGGTCTCCGTGCGAGGCGTATCGGCCATCGCTGTTGCGGTCGATGAGGAGTGAGCCCGATGCCATGTCACCCTCGGTGTCGCCGGGGCGCATCGTACCCGCATCGTCGAGCCACATTATCGGCGTGCCGTCCGAGGTCATCGAGCGGATTGCGTCGGGTCGCCCGTCTCCGTCGAGGTCGAGCTGTTCCGGTGTAAAGCCTGTCGGCGGGAGCGGAAGACGCAGCGGGAGGAGACCTCCTTTCGAGTTCCAGTAACGGGTTTCGGGCTGCGTCGGATCGGCCGGCATGGATAGGGCCGGTCCTGTCGCGGCGAGGCATACGAGAATGATCTGCCCCGCCAGTGTCAGCAGGTTTGTTGTCAACGGCATTGATGTGATGGATTGGATTGATTGTGAACCTAAAAACGTTTATCTCAGAGATTGCAAATTTAATCAAAAGAATTCATATATGCAAGTTGTGAACAAGGTGGCAGGTGAATGCCGTTATATTGGTATAAACTATGTGAAAATGAAAGCTAAGACAATATACTCGCGTTTCAAGGAGATGGTTGACAGGTTCCCCGAGAGCCATGCGATCATCGAGGATGACCGCACACTGAGCTATGCGCAGCTCGACGCCATGGCGGATTCGATACTGGCTAAATTCTATGAGCGCAAGCCCTCGGCGGTGGGTATAGTGATGCATCACGGCGCCGAACAGATCGCGGCGATGCTGGCCGTATTGAAGAGCGGCGCGGCGTATGTCCCCGCCGAGCCGACACTGCCGCAGGAGCGTGTCGACTATATGATGCAGACGGCGGGGGTGGACTTTGTGATCACCGACAACTACTGCCGTCACCTCAGACCCGCCGAGAGGGTTATGGATGACCGCTCGACTCCCGACGGTGTGGCATATGTCCTCTATACCTCGGGGACGTCGGGAAAGCCGAAGGGGGTAGTGGTCGAGAATCATTCGGTAGTGAACTATGCCGAGGCGTTCGAGAACGAGTTCCACACGGGCCCAGGCGACGTGATGCTCCAATATTCGGTGTGCTCGTTCGACATCTTCGTCGAGGAGGTCTATACGACGCTGCTCAACGGCGCGGCCGTGTGCATCCCGTCGCAGGCTGTCCACAATGGCTCGCTCGCGGGGTTGATGAGGTTTGTCGATCGGCATGGGGTCACGATTGTCGACGGATTCCCATACCTGCTTGCGGAGATGAACAAGCTGCCCGAGATACCGAAGTCCATCAAGCTGATAATCAGCGGCGGCGACGTAATCCGTGCGAGCTATATAACGAATTTGCGCGGCAAGGGTGTGAAGATCTACAATACGTACGGGCCGTCGGAGACGACCGTGTGCTCGAACTATTTCCGCGTCGACGATGCCGAGCCTCTGGATGACGGCACATTCCCGGTCGGGAAGGCTGTCAAGGGGGTCGAGGTCAAGATTCTGGACCGTGATCTGAACGAGGTTCCGCGTGGTGAGACGGGCGAAATATGTATCTACGGCGAGGGTGTGAGCCGAGGCTATCTCGGTAATCCTCCCGAGCAGAAGAACTTTGTGACCCTGCCGGACGGCACACGGATGTACCGCAGCGGCGACCTCGGATATGAGCTCGCCGACGGCAATCTCGCCTTTCTGCGTCGCCGAGACGACCAGGTGATGATCCTCGGGAAGCGTGTCGAGCCCGAGGAGGTGGAGAATGTGCTGAACACCTGCCCGTGTGTCGAGCGTGGGGTGGTGAGGGCCTTCGTCGATGACAATGGACTGCATTATCTCACGGCCTATCTCATACCCAAAGAGGGGTGTAAGCTGCACGATGTCAAGGAGTGGCTCGGGTCACGGCTCACCGATTTCATGGTCCCCGAGTTCTTCGTGAAGGTTCGCGAAATACCGCTCACCCGGCGTGGCAAGGTCGATGTCGAGGCGCTGCCTGTGGTGATGAAGGAGGGTGGCGTATGAGTGGCGTCGCTCTGAGAGTTGTCGACGACCTCCACACCCTCATGCGCTGGCGCGCCGAGGTGATACGCAATGTCTTCGGGCAGGAGGCAGACGGCGCGCTGATGGAGGCGAACGAGAGGTATTACATGTCGCATCTGGCCGACGGCTCGCACAGGGCCATCGTGGCCGAGTGTGACGGCGAGGAATGTGGCTGCGGGGCAGTCTGTTATGCCGACGAGCTGCCGTCGCCCGACAATCCCTCGGGCCGATGCGCCTATCTGATGAACATCTATGTCCGCGGGCCGTTCCGCAACCGCGGGGTGGCCCACACGATCGTGGCCGCCCTCGTGGATGAGGCCCGCAGGCGCGGATGTGGGAAAATCTATCTCGAAACAACCCCCGAGGGGAAGCCGGTTTACGCCTCGTCGGGTTTCAAGGATATGCCGGAAATGATGAAGTATGGTACAGAGAATTAAAGTCGGCGCCCTCGACTGCCTGTGCAGCATGGGCGTACGCAAGGATAAGATTGCCTATATACTCTATCCGATGGATATGCTCGCCGACTGGGTCGAGCCCGCATCGGAACGGTACGGCACGACCATAGTGGCCGTCACGGGCATGGACTGGCAGAATGTGTTCAGTCCTTGGCCGGCCAAGGGTGTGCCTAAGGGTAGCCCGGACTTCGAGGGGAAGTCTCCCGAGTTCCTCGAACTCTTGCAGCAAAAAGTTATCCCCGGTGTCGAGTCGGCACTGGGGATAGGTGAGGATGTGGAGCGGAGCCTGGTCGGTGTGTCGATGTCGGGGCTCTTCGCTCTGTGGCAGTGGATGGTATGCGACACGTTCGCAAACATCGCCTCGCTGTCGGGCTCGTTCTGGTACGAGGGTTTTCTCGGCTGGATGGAGGGGCGGAGGATTCCGCCGAAGAGCGGGAAGGGTTACTTCTTGCTCGGCGACCAGGAGCCGAGGTCTAAGGTTAAGGCTTTCGCCTCGGTAGGCGCTGACACCCAGGCCATCATCGGTCTGTTACGCTCGGCAGGGATCGATGTCGAATTCGAGAGTGTTCCCGGAAATCACTATTCGGACCCCATACCGCGCCTCGACAAGGCCTTAGCCGCCCTGTACATTTGATGTACGTCTGGTATTCCTGTCTCGATCAATGTTTGTCGGCCCAGTTGTCGTGCATCTTGCGGCACTTGCCGATCACGTCGCCGGAGAGGATGTAGGAGTATGTGGGGAATTCGAAGAGGACTGTGTGCATCTTGTTGTAGTCGATCTTGCCGTTCGCGTCCAGACGGTCCTCGTCGACGTATGTATTGGCAATCGAGCAGATGAAGTTGTCGAAGCCGTTGCACTCGTAGACGTCCACGATTTCGAGCTCCATCGTGAGGGGAGCCTCGTCGATGACGGGGGTACCTGCCTCGCCGCGATGGTATGCGAATACCTCGGACTTGTCCACCTTGTCGCCGTCGACGCTGCCGACATAGTCGACCTTCGGGAGCATCTCGGGGGTGACGAGATTGAGGGACATACGTTTGCCGACGCCGAGTGCGGGTGTGGTATAGTGTGGTTTGGCCATGCTCACGAGGATACGGTCGTGGCTGACGATGCCGACGTGGGAGATTTCGAGCCAGTTGACTTTCCCGTTGACGTCAGCACCGATGACAGTGACGGGGGTGGGGTACAGGGCCAGTTTAGAGCCCAGGTTTACTTTCTTTGCCATAGTTATTTT
>CAMWXQ010000190.1 GCA_947178235.1 uncultured Muribaculaceae bacterium | reverse complement strand
GTCAACGGCTACGCGATCGGCGGTGGCAATGTCCTCAACGTTGTCTGTGACCTCTCCATCGCCTCGGAGAACGCCCGCTTCGGGCAGACAGGGCCGAAGGTGGGCAGCTTCGACGCAGGATTCGGATCGAGCTACCTCGCGCGCTGCGTCGGCCAGAAGAAAGCCCGCGAAATATGGTTCCTCTGCCGCCAGTACACCGCTCAGGAGGCGCTCGACATGGGCATGGTCAATGCCGTCGTGCCCCTCGAACGCCTCGAAGACGAGACCGTCGAATGGTGCGAGACCATACTCAAACGCTCACCCATGGCCATCCGAATGATCAAACGCGCCCTAAATGCCGAGCTCGACGGCCAGGCCGGCCTCATGGAATTTGCCGGGGACGCCACACTGCTCTATTATCTGATGCCCGAGGCACAGGAGGGAAAGAACGCCTTCCTCGAAAAGCGCGATCCCGACTTCGGCCAGTATCCTGTATTCCCCTGATGCTCCGCGCCGCATGGACACGCCGCCGCCTCGACTTCCGATTCGAGGCCATCACCTCGCGCGACCGGCTGAGACATAAGGATACCTATTATATAAAGGTGTGGGACACCTCCGACCCCGACACGTTCGGGCTCGGTGAGGCGGGATTGTTCCGAGGGCTCTCATACGACGACCGCCCAGACTACGAAGCCACGCTCGCCGAGGTCTGCCGTAGCGTCGAGATTTATGCCTCAGATCCGACTATTCTCCGCGAATGGCCCTCGATAGCAATGGGGCTCGAATCAGCCCTGCTCGACCTGCGCGGAGGGGGGCGACGTATACTCTTTGATACCCCGTGGACACATGGCCACAACGCGCTGCGCATCAATGGCCTCGTGTGGATGGGAGACTTCGACACGATGCTATCGCGCGTCGCCTCGAAGGTCTCCGAGGGCTTCTCGTGCATCAAAGTCAAGGTCGGAGGCATTGATTTCGGACGTGAAACAGAACTGCTGAGGCTACTGCGCGAGGTTGTCCCCGCCGTTGAGCTGCGTCTGGACGCGAATGGCGCATTCGCCCCCTCAGAAGCACTCACCAAACTCGAAACCCTCGCACAATTCGGCATACACTCGATCGAACAGCCCCTACGCCAAGGGCAATGGACCGAGATGGCACGGATTTGCAGCGAGAGCCCTATCCCCATTGCTCTCGACGAGGAACTCATCGGTCTGACCGACACCGACACGCGCCGCCGTATGCTCGAAGCCATCCACCCTGCATACATAATCCTAAAACCGACCCTCACAGGCGGATTTGCCTCCTCCGAAGAATGGATAAGGCTCGCCGAGGAACGTGGCGCGGGATGGTGGGCGACTTCAGCACTCGAATCCAATGTCGGCCTCAATGCCATAGCCCAGTGGGTCTCATCCCTAAACCCAACTCTCCCCCAGGGGCTCGGTACAGGCCAACTTTACTACAATAACATCCCCTCGCCGCTGACCCTCACGGGCGAGCGGCTGACCTACGACCCGCAGAAACCATGGCAGATCCCCGAGTTAGAATGGAACTGACCCCCGATGCCGAGCGGTTCGTGGCCGAATGGCTTTCCCCCTCCCCCACCGTCCATGCCCACACCTCGGGCACGACTGGAGAGCCCAAGCCTATCGAACTGCTGAAATCGGACATGACTGCCTCGGCGCGCGCCACCATCGACTTCTTCGGGCTCGGTCGCGACAGCCTCCTACTCCTACCCCTCTCGCCCGACTATATCGCGGGGAAGATGCAGATTGTGAGGGCACTGACCGCAGGCTGCAACCTCATGGTCGAGCCTCCGTCACGCCACCCATTCGCCTCGCTCCGCCCCGAGGAGATCCCCGCCTCCTCGATGATTGCCGTCGTTCCGTCACAGGTCGAAGGGCTCATGGGATCACCCATTTTCCAAGCCCTCGGCGCGGTCATCATCGGAGGAGCCCCACTCCCGCCCGACCTCGAAGCCGCCGTCGAGGCCTCGGGCGTGCGAGCATACGCGACATACGGGATGACCGAGACGTGCAGTCACGTTGCCCTTCGTCCCCTCGGATCTCCATACTTCCGCGCTCTCCCCGGATTCAGCTTTGGGACAGATGCGCGCGGATGCCTGACCATCACATCCCAAACACTCTCCTTCGGCTCGCTCGTCACCAACGACGTCGTCGAGCTCTCGGGCGCCGACAGATTCAGATGGCTCGGACGCATCGACAATGTCATCAACTCGGGAGGCGTGAAGATTCACCCCGAGGAGGTCGAGCGCCTAATACTCCCCAACCTCCCTGCCGACACCACGGCCTACGTCACCTCGCGTCCCTCTGACGTGTGGGGCGAGGAAGCCGTGATCGTGACCGACAACACTGCGCTGACCCTCGCCGACCTCGCCACCCCGCTCTCAGCACTCCCACGCGCGATGCGCCCCAAGGCGGTCGTATCTCTCCCGACGATACCGCGGACCGAGAGCGGGAAAATTAAGCGCGTCCGTCTGGGGTGAAATCCCGAAAATTTCAGTACCTTTGTATTTTCTTAATCCCCAAGCGACCAGGATGAATACAGGACACGACAAGCCGAAGAGGGTCTACGGTCTCTTCAACGACAGCTTCCCCCCTGTCCTCGACGGAGTGACCATCGCCGTCGAGAACTACTGCCGGTGGCTCATCGAAGCGGGCGAGGAGGTCTGTGTCGTGACCCCATACGCACCCAAGGCTCCCGTTCACGACCCGCGGCTGAGGGTTGAGCGCTACTTCTCGCTCCCCATCTACAACCGCCACCCCTACCGATACGGCTACCCGCTGCTCGACCCTTTCATCTGGCGCGCCATACGCCGCACACCGTTCAAGATTGTACACGCCCACTGCCCCTTCTCCTCGGGCAAACTCGCCGCATACGCCGCACGCCACCACGACGTACCCCTCGTGGCCACGTTCCACTCCAAGTACCGCACCGACCTCGAACGCTCCCTGCCACGCCCGATGGTCGAGTATCAGATGAGGAAGATGCTCAACTTCTTCAACTCGGCCGACGAGGTATGGATTCCGCAGGGTGCCGTCGAGGAGACCATCCGCGAGTACGGATACCGCGGGCGCGTCCGTGTCGTGGAGAACGGCAACGACTTCGGCGAGGGGATCGAGGACATCGAGGCCTTCCGCCGCGAGGCCCGCAAGGCCATCGGCATACCCGAGGGGAGACTCCAACTCATCTTTGTCGGTCAGCACATACTCGAAAAGGGTGTCGACGTAATTCTCCGCGCCCTCGCCCTGCTCCACGACATCGACTTCGGCATGGATTTCGTCGGCACAGGCTATGCCGTTCCCGAGATGGAGGCTCTGATCGCCGAACACAACCTCGGCGACCGCGTCAGGCTCCACGGCGTCGTGGCTGACCGCGCGAAACTAAGGCAGCTGTACGCCTCCGCCGACCTCTTCCTCTTCCCCTCGTTCTACGACAATGCCCCGCTCGTCGTGCGTGAGGCTGCCGCGATGCAGACCCCCTCGGTGCTTCTCGAAGGCTCGACGGCAGCCGAAATGGTCAGGGACGGATCCAACGGATTCCTCACCCGACGCACTCCCGAGGCATACGCCGAGACCATCACCACCCTCGCCGCCGACCGCGAGGCTATCCGCAATGCCGGCATCCAGGCACGCGCGACCCTCTGCCGCCCGTGGCGCGACATCATCGGCGAGGTCCGTGGACTTTATGACGATATCAGCTCCCGCCACCATGACAGAAAAAGCGACTGCTACCACCGCAACCGCCCCCGATGC
>CAMWXQ010000189.1 GCA_947178235.1 uncultured Muribaculaceae bacterium | reverse complement strand
ACCCGGGGCCATTCAGCAGAGCCTCCCCGGTGGATGATAGGATCATGTCGAGTTGCTTCACATAGTCCCCCATATACATGGGACGGCGTTTCATCGCCTGGATTTCGGCAAAGTCAAAGTATCCGGAAACAAGATTGTTGAGTATTTTCAGCTCGTTTTCATTCAGGTAATTCTTGGCGACCTGGGCATCACGGAGCGTGGGGTGATCCCCTTTGAATGAGGTCAGCCCCATCATCGGTGAATCCGCATTGGCTCGTTTATAAATCACCTCTGCCGCAGTATTGCCATGAGCTGCGAAATGGAGTTTGTTCTGCACAATCTTGAAGAACTCAACCGAAGTCTCCGAGCTGGGATCATAGTCGACAGCGGTGGCATAGAGGTCGAGTACCTGTCGGTACATCACCTTCTCAGATGAGCGGATGTCACGGATGCGGTCAAGCAGTTCGCGCCAGTATGCGCCACCGCCATAGCCCTTCAATCTCTCATCATCCATTGTGAAACCCTTGATGATGTATTCCTTTAACCGCTCCGTAGCCCACCTGCGGAAGTGCGTGGCAATCACCGACCGAATCCTGTATCCCAACGAAATGATCATGTCGAGATTATAATAAGTCACATTGTAGGATTTGCCATCGGCGGCAGTTGTTCGGAATTTCCGAACAACTGATTCTTCATCAAGCTCGCCATCCTCAAATATGTGCTTAATATGCTCGCTCACATTGGCCTTGCTCGTATTATATAGTTCGCAAAGTTGCTGTTGTGAGAGCCACACGGTCTCCCCCGTAAACTTAACTTCGATACGGGTTTCTCCATCCTCGCTCTGATATATGATTATCTGGTTGTTGTCTTCCATGGGATATTGATCGGTCTGAAATTTTCAATATCGAGGCTTTTCCAAGCGTAAATTTAGCAATAAAGCGATTGGCAAGTTCATTTCAATGCTTGTCAATCGCTTGAATTTTTAATCATTTTGGGTGGGCGCTTGCCCGATTTCGGCTCAGTACTCCTCTTCGTTGAAGAAGAAGTCTTCGTTCGAGGGGTAGTCGGGCCAGATGTCTTCGATGCTTTCGTAGGCTTCGCCCTCGTCCTCGATCTCTTGGAGGTTCTCGATCACCTCCATCGGGGCGCCGGAGCGCATGGCATAGTCGATGAGCTCGTCTTTGGTGGCGGGCCAGGGTGCATCTTCGAGCTTGGATGCGAGTTCAAGTGTCCAGTACATATTGCTTGTGTTCTATTTGTTTGTGTTTCTGTTCTGTTTTTCGTGCGCCCGGCGGCGGGCTTCATTGGGGGCGCAAAGATAGTGATTTTCTACATATATACAACCATGCTGACCTATGGTTTGGTATATGGGCCTCGATTTTTTGCTCTCTCGGATGCCCGAGTGTTAATAATAGTTAACACATAGAATTTGTCGTAACATTTATGTTGCGGGTTTGTAACAAAGTTGTAACTTTGCACGCAGAAAGACTACCGAGCCACCCCTGTGGCCAAGCCTTGATTTCACAGTAAATGTCAACACAGTATTATTCGGCATGAATAAACTTTTCAGATATGTAGCCGCGATGGTCCTCGTGTCCCTCTTTACGATGGGGCTCGGCGCGTGCCGTACATCGCGCGGGCAGGCCGACGACACCTCCGAGGCCGACACCGACACCCTCGGGGGCATGTGCCTGAGGTTCGATGCCGACAGTGCCTATTCTTATATGGAGCGCCAGGTCGCCTTCGGGCCCCGTGTGGCCGGCACTGAGCCCAACCGCCTCTGTGCCGAGTATCTCGCCGCCGAGCTCGCCCGCCACGGCGCCGACACGATCCTCGTGCAGAAGGGCACGGTGGTCCCCTTCACGGGCGAACCCATAGCCATACAGAACATCATGGGCCGCTTCAACTCCGCGGCCGCCGACCGCATACTCCTCCTGGCCCACTATGATACCCGTCCATGGGCCGACTCAGACGACGCCGAGGAGAACCGCCTCCTCCCCATCGACGGTGCCAACGACGGTGCCAGCGGCGTGGGCGTCCTGCTCGAAGTCGCCCGCGGCATCGGTGCCCGCGCCGACTCGCTCCCCGTGGGTGTCGACATCCTCTTTGTCGATGCCGAGGACTATGGCCAGGCCTCCGGATTCTCCTCCCACGAGGAGTCTTGGGCCCTCGGGACGCAGTACTGGACGGCCCACATGCCCTACAAGACGGGCAATCTCCCCCGCTATGCCATCCTCCTCGACATGGTGGGCGGCATGGATGCCAACTTCCACCGCGAGTACTTCTCCAACCAGTCCGCGCCGCAGATCGTCGACAAGGTCTGGGGCATCGCAGCCCGCTCGGGCTTCGGCGACAGGTTCCTCAACGTCGACGGCGGCGCCGTCATCGACGACCACTACTATGTCAACCGCGCCGGCATCCCCGCCATCGACATCATCGAGACCAAGAACAGCGTCACCAAGTCCTTCAACCCGACCTGGCACACCCTCCAGGACAACATGGACCACATCGACAAGGGCACCCTCCGCGTCGTCGGCCAGACCGTCCTCAACACCGTCCTCACCGAGAAGCCTTGACGCCACCGACGTCAGCTCTGCATACCCCATCGCGCCCCCTCGGAGACCACTCCCGAGGGGGCGTTTGCATTGTGCGGCCATCTTTTTTCTCTCCCCGACACCTAAATATGCGTTTTTAGGGGGCGGAGAGTTTTGAATTTCGGCTGAAATATTGTAATTTTGTGCGTTAATTGCAGACCCAATCTGCATACCCGACCAAAAAAACAAAAAATCACTAAACATAAGAATGGCAACACTCGAAAAAATCCGTAGCAAGTCTGTGCTCTTGCTCATCATCGTGGGAGCCGCCTTGCTGGCTTTTATCATCGGTGACTTCTTCACATCCGGCCGCACCCTGTTCGGCACCGGCACGACCCTCGCCACCGCCGGCGACCAGAAAGTAAACATCCAGGAGTTCCAGCGCCGCGTCCAGGCCGCCCAGCAGCAGGACCAGCAGGCAGGCCGCCACACCGACGCCGCCCAGCTCCAGCAGCAGGTGCTCAACTCCATGATCGCCGAGAAACTCTTCGACGCAGAGGCCAAGCGCCTCGGCCTCACCGTCACCGACGACGAGCTCACCGAGATGATGGTCGGCAAGAACTCGGCATATGTAGACCGCATGATCCAGCAGCAGCTCGGTCTCCCCGACGCCGCCACCGCACACGACATGGCCTACAACCCCACCAAGTACAACCTCCCCCAGGAGCAGGCATATCAGCTCCAACAGTACTGGGTAGAGCTCGAGAACAACGTCGAGCAGATGCTCCTCCAGCAGAAGTTCCAGAACCTCTTCAACGGCGTCCTCGCAGCCAATGACCTCGACGCCAAGGCCGCATGGGACGACCTCGCGTCCACCGCCACCGTCCTCTATGCCAAGAAGGACCTCTCCACCCTCCCCGACGCCGACTTCAAGGCCGACGACGCCGACATCCAGAAACTCTACGACTCCGAGAAGGCGTCCTACCGCCTCTCCGAGCCCACACGCCTCGTCAACTACATCGCCGTCAACATCCTCCCCTCGCAGGAAGACAACCTCGCAGGCCAGCAGGCAGTAGAGGCCGCACTCCTCGCCCTCAACTCCAACGAAGGCACCGCCGACCTCCCCGAGCTCTCGGCCTTCGTCGTCGAGAATGTCCAGCTCTCGCAGACCGACCTCGACCGCCAGCCCCGCCCTGTCGCGGATACACATCTCCGCGCCCACGAGCCAAGAGGCCAGCGCGG
>CAMWXQ010000188.1 GCA_947178235.1 uncultured Muribaculaceae bacterium | reverse complement strand
GCTACTCATACATGGCCATCGGCATCGCACTGCTCATGGGCTACCGCTTCAAGGAGAACTTCAACGCCCACTTCAAGGCACAGAACCCCACCGAGTTCTGGCACCGCTGGCACATATCCCTCTCGACATGGCTGCGAGACTATGTCTACATCCCCCTCGGCGGCAACCGCTGCTCGCGCCCGCGCGCGTACTTCAATCAGTTCGCCACGATGGTCATCGGCGGCCTGTGGCACGGCGCCTCCTGGATGTACGTCATCTGGGGAGCTGCCCACGGCGCCCTCCTCGTCGTGCACAAGAGTGTCCGCTCCCTGCTCCCCGCCACGGTGATCGTCAGCGAGACCCCCGGCAGCCTCGCCATCGAGGGTGGGGGAGGCCCCGCACCCTCCCCGAGGATACCGATGTGGCTCCGGGCCGTCAACATGGCCGCCACGTTCATGCTCGTGGCCTTCGCCTTCATGCTCTTCCGTGCCCGCTCGCTCGAAGATGTCGGGATGATGTGGCACCAGATCATCCACGACTTCCACCTCTCCGTAGCCCCCCAGTTCGTGGCGGGCTACACGGCCATCGTCCTCGCCATGCTCTTCGGGTACCTCGTACACATCACACCCTCGCGCATCACCCGCGGCGTGCGCGACTGGTTCATGCGCTCCCCCCTGCCTGTCCAGGTCCTCTTCCTGGCCCTGGCCCTCTATGTCGGCATCCAGGTGCGCTCCTCGGACATCGTGCCGTTCATCTATCTTCAATACTGACGGTGTGGGGTCACACCCCACTCCGAAATTATGTTATACAACATAAAACCGCATTTTTAACATTTAGACCTTTGTCCGTTACCGAATCGTTTCTTAACTTTGTGCAACCGTTGGGGCCGAACCCCCTGCGGACACAATAGACTATTTCCATCAAAAAGCCTATCAGAGGGTAATTTGACAGGGAAAAAGTGTAGAGATCATAGATATTTTCATACTTTCCACCCCGTAATTCTTAGAGCATTTTTCGAGATCAAGCATAGAACACCTCTTTCCTTCTCCTGCCGGCAAGGGACTCGCAACCTCGTGACACATCCAAGCTGACTTACAATTACTCTTTCCACCTCCCCCGGCTCCCTCCTCTCACCTCAACGCTTCTTCACGGGAAACTTCAACTCGAGTCATTCCGCCACGCGGATCGTATGGTTATGTCGACGGTCGACCCGCCTGACCCCTGCCTTATGTTTTTGAGACAAAATAGTAGAGAGAATAAACAATTACATACTTACACTACAAAACAAAAAGAACTTTTGCATGAAGAACATTTGTTTTCAAATGAACAGGAAGGTCTTCGCTGCAGCTCTGCTGACGCTCTTCTTCGCCTTCCCGGCTTTAGCGCAGAAAATCACGGTCACCGGTACCGTGATCGACCCCGAGGGTGAGCCTATGATCGGCACATCCGTAGTAGTAAAGGGCGAGGCCATGGGTGTAGCCACCAATCTCGATGGTGAGTACTCCATCTCGGTCAACCCCGACGACACCCTCGTCTTCTCCTTCGTGGGATACACCACCGAGGAGATCCCCGTGCAGGGCCGCACCGTCATCGACGTCAAGATGAAAGAGAACTCGCTCGTGCTGGGCGAGGTCGTGGCTATCGGCTACGGCACGGTCAAGAAGTCTGACGCCACCGGCGCTGTCGCTACAGTCAAGCCCTCGGAGATCGAGGCCGGCCTCGCAACATCGGCCCAGGACCTCCTCGTAGGCGCGAGCCCCGGTGTCGTCGTCACCACCTCGGGCAACCCCTCGGAGGGCGGCAACATCCAGATCCGCGGCGGTGCATCGCTCGCAGCTTCCAATGACCCCCTCATCGTCATCGACGGTGTGCCCATGGACACCAAGGGTGTCGTAGGCTCGTCCAACCCCCTCGCTCTCGTATCCCCCGAGAACGTCGAGTCGATGACCATCCTCAAAGGCGCTTCGGCAACCGCAATCTACGGTTCGCGCGCATCGAACGGTGTCATCATCATCACAACCAAGACCGGTAAGAAGGGCCGTCCCCAGGTCAACTTCACCGTCAACGCATACGTCAACACTCCCCGCAAGTACCTCAACATGATGTCTGCCGACCAGTTCCGCGCATTCATCAAGAATGAGTACGGCGAGGACTCAGACCAGGCCTCGGCACTCGGCTCGTACAGCACCGACTGGCAGAAGGCTGCCACCCGTACCACCCTCTCGACCGACTACTCGCTGAGCGTCGGCGGTACCGCAGGTGTCCTCCCCTACCGCGTGGCCATCTCCTATACCGACAACAACGGTATCCTCAAGAATACAGGCATGGACCGTCTCTCGGGCTCCATCAACCTCACTCCCAAGTTCTTCAATGACCTCCTCTCGGTCAACGCCAATGTCAAGGGCGCATACCTCCGCAACCAGTATGCTGACAACGGCATGGCCGGCGGCGCATCGATGAACCCCACACTCCCCATCCGCGACGTCGAGAACGGCACCCCCGCCTTCGGCTACTGGACATCGTATGACGCCAGCGGCCGCGTATCCGGCCCCGACACCCCCGGCACCGGCATCAACTCGACCACCGCGCCCATCAACCCCATCTCCCTCGTCGAGGGCAAGACCTCGAAGGGCACCGCCTACCAGAGCGTCGGCAATCTCCAGCTCGACCTGAAGATGCCCTTCCTCACCGATCTCCGCGCCAACCTCAACCTCGGCTACGACTACCAGCACGGCGAGAACACCAACTGGACACACATGATGACCCCCGACGCATGGACCGGTGGCTACACCGTCCTCGACGATGCCGGCAACCCCAAGGTCATCCGTGACGGCGGCGTATCGCGCAAGTATGAGTACCAGACCCGCGTCAACCTCCTCCTCGACTTCTACCTCAACTATATGAAGGAGATCGAGTCCATCAACTCGTCCGTGAACGTCACCGCCGGCTACTCCTGGCAGAAGTTCCACAACAAGAAGCGCGACTACTCGACCGTCTACCAGGTAGGCGACCCCGCCAATGAGAAGTACATCGGCGTACAGGCCTATCCCACCAACGTCGACATCCTCCCCCATCAGCTCGTCTCGTTCTTCGGCCGCGCCGACCTTGCTTTCCTCAACAAGTATCTCCTCACCGTCACTGTCCGCCGCGACGGTACCAGCCGATTCTCGAAGGACCACCGCTGGGGTACATTCCCCGCCGTCGCCCTCGGCTGGAAGATCCTCGAAGAAGACTTCATGGAGGGTGCCCGCGGGTACATGAACGAGCTGAAGCTCCGTGCTGACTACGGTATCACCGGCCAGCAGGACCTCGGCGACGACCTCTTCCCCTACCTCCCCATCTACAACGGCTCGACCAACATCTCGGGTGTCTATCCCGGCATCACCGGCACAGGCTCCAACTTCCCCATCACCCCCGGCGCATACAACGCTGACCTCAAATGGGAGGAGACCCACACCTGGAACGTCGGCCTCGACTTCGGCTTCATGAACAACCGCATCCTCGGTAGCTTCGACTTCTACAAGCGCAAGACCAAGGACCTCCTCACCTTCGCCAACTACCCCGCAGGCTCGAACCTCACCAACAAGGGCAACATCAACCTCGGCGACCTCGAAAACACCGGTATCGAGTTCTCGCTCACCGCACGCCCCATCGTCAAGCGTGACTTCACCTGGACCTCGACATTCAACCTCGGTTGGAACAAGAACAAGATCACCCGCCTCGCCGACGGCGCCGACACCCAGGACGGATACATCGGCACAGCAGGTATGATCCAGAAGCACGAGGTGGGC
>CAMWXQ010000187.1 GCA_947178235.1 uncultured Muribaculaceae bacterium | reverse complement strand
ATCCACTGGGATGCCCGCGTCATCCTCTGCATCCTCCTCGCTTGGGTCTTCATGATCGGCCGCGACTTCGGCCTCAGCTGGCGATTCCGCACCCTCACCGACCGCCAGCTGCGTTGGGGCCAGGCCATCAAGGTCAATATGCTCTGTGAGTTCACCTCTTGCGTCACCCCCTCCGCCGTCGGGGGCAGTGCACTCGGCATGGTTTTCCTCCACCGCGAGGGGATCGAGCTCGGCAGGGCCACGACGCTGATGATGACTACCCTGTTCCTCGACGAGCTCTTCTTTGTCGTCTCACTCCCCGTGATGATGCTGATTGTCCCCTACAATGCCCTCTTCGGCTTCAACCATGACACATTCACCGTCGGCTTGCAGACTGTCTTCTGGACTGTCTACGCCGTACTGGCCGCATGGACGCTCATCCTCTTCCTCGGCATCATCGTTCGCCCGAAGGCGATCCACTCCCTGCTCTTGAAAATCTTCTCCCTCCGATGGCTGCGCCGTTGGCGCACACAGATCGACACCCTCGGCGCCAATATGGAGAATACGGGGCGCGACCTACGCCGCCGCCCGATGCGTTGGTGGCTCGAGACCTTCGGCGGGACGGCTCTCTCGTGGTCGTCACGCTACCTGGTCGTCAATGCCCTCTTCCTCGGCTTCGTCCCCGCGGCAGACCAGCTCGTGGTCTTCGCGCGCCAGTTCGTCGTGTGGGTCGTGCTGATGATCTCCCCCACTCCCGGCGGCTCGGGCGTCAGCGAATGGCTCTTCACAACCTACTACGGCGACCTCATCCACAGCGCGGGCATGGCCCTCGTCATCGCCCTCTTCTGGCGAATCATAAGCTACTACGTCTACCTCATCATCGGCGCCTGCATCGTCCCCGGATGGATACGGCAGGGCCTCAAACGCAAATCCTCCGACAACTAACCCCGCTTTCCACCACCATGCGCCACATCTTCCTCACCCTCATACTCTCGATCCTCGCCATCGCCTCGGGCGCACAGACCCGCGTGTATATGCTCCGCCTCGACGATGAGATCGGCTCGACTACATGGCACACGACACGACAGGCTCTCGCCGAGGCCGCCGATGAGGAGCCAGACCTGCTGCTCGTGCATCTCAACACCTACGGGGGCTCGGTCGTGCACGCCGACTCGATACGCACGGCCCTCATGCGCGCGCCGTGGCCGACGGTCGCATTCGTGGACAACAACGCCGCATCGGCGGGCGCACTCATCGCCCTCGCCTGCGACACGGTCGTGATGACCCCGGGGGCCTCGATGGGTGCGACGACGGTCGTCAACGGCACTGACGGCGCGGCCATGCCCGACAAGTACCAGTCCTATATGCGTGCCATGATGCGTTCGACAGCCGAGAGCCACGGACGCGACTCGGCAGGCCAATGGCGCCGCGACCCGATCATCGCCGAGGCGATGGTTGACCCGCGCGTCGAGGTAGACGGGCTCATCGACTCGACCCGCGTACTCACATTCACCACCGACGAGGCCATCCGCTGGGGCTATGCCGACGGCAAGGCGCAGAACATCGGCACACTACTCTCCGACCTCGGCATACACGACTACGAGGTGAAGGAATACAACCCCACGTGGACCGACCGCCTCATCGGCTTCTTCACCAATCCCGCCGTCCAGGCCGTCCTCATCATGCTCATCATCGGCGGCATATACATGGAGATGCACACCCAGGGAATGGGCTTTCCGTCCGCCGTCGCCATTATCGCTGCCGTGTTCTACTTCCTCCCCATCTACATCACGGGCATAGCGAGCACATGGATCATCCTCCTCTTCGTGGCAGGCCTCATACTGCTCTGCCTCGAAATCTTCGTGATACCCGGCTTCGGCGTTACGGGCATCGCGGGCATCCTCTGTGTCTGCGCCGCCATCATCCTCGGCCTCATCGAGAACGCCACATTCTCCCTCACTGGCGCCGACACCACCTCGATCTGGACCTCGCTGGCGATCTTCTTCTCGGGCCTCCTCCTCGCCGTCATACTCATCTGGTACCTAACCTCCAAGCACGGCCCCCGCTGGGTCCGCCGCCACACCGACCTAACCACCGAGCTGCGCGTCGCCGACGGCTTTGTCGGTGTCGACATGCAGCCCGCCACCCTCATCGGCCACCACGGCATCGCCGCCACCGACCTCCGCCCCGCCGGCAAAGTCGAGATCGACGGGCGCCGCCTCGACGCCGTCTCAACAGGCAACTTCATCTACGCCGGCACCCCCGTCCGCGTCACCCGCTACGAAAACGCCCAAATCTACGTGGAAGCGGAAATGAATTAAGAATTAAAAATTAAGAATTAAGAATTATAAATCTATTATACATGGCAAATTGGGCATCAATATGTCAGATGATGAAATATGCTGACAAACAGAGCGAAATGGCATACCAAAAGTATGTCCGCGATATGATATTGGATATAGCTCTCGGTTGGAAGAAGGAAGAAATTACAGAACAACTCTCACTCCAACTCGGGTCGACCCAAAGACTTATACCCGACATACTTGTCTCAAAAGATCCCCGCAACCGCTTCATCATCGAAATGAAGCGCCCTGGCCACACTAAGACGCGAGAGAATATCGATCAACTCGTTTCGTATATGAAACAGATGGAAGTCCCTGTTGGTATTTACATTAGCGACGAGTTAGATGTGTACTATAAAACTATTGGAGACGGCTCTATGCCTGTTCTCATAATGTCCTTGCACTTTAATATCGACGATAAAGATGGAGATACATTTGTATCACTATTTTCGTCTGACAACTTCTCAATCGATAAAATACGTGAATTCAAGGAATTTATAGATAAGAAAACAGCCTATAAAACAAAAGTAGACCGACTTTTGAATGAGGTCACAAGTATCGAATTCAAAACAGAACTTCGTTCTCTTATTTCGAAGTATCTCATAGGCAGAGGAGAAGATAAAGACGTAATTGAAGACGTTTTGGATAATACTAATATAACGTTGAGTACTATCGATGCTTCGACATCTTCCATCGAATATCTTCCAACTCAAAAAACCCACAACCATCAACTTCACCAAAATTTACCAAGACGAAAGGTTACGGTACAACGCTACGCTTACAACCTCATCGAGCAGATAATCAAGAAAAATCGTCATCTCAGATTCGGAGCATTATACTCAATATTCGGGAAGAAAAACAGAATCTCCGATATTAAAGATATAGCTGATCCAAAAAGATGGTTTACTGATGAAGAAGACATCATCACAATAGCTGATGGTACAAGAATTGTCATCTCAAATCAGTGGGGATTTAACAATAATTGTAAGGCCAAAATGGATGAGCTACGCAAAATTGCAGAATCCTTCGGCATCGATGCAACCCTTCCCGAATAACGCCATCGTTATTCATATTCGACTATGATAGGGATATAGCTCATCCGTTTAGCTTCTACAAAGGAGGGCGGAGCCCTCGAATCTAACAAAACCCCACGAATAATTCGTGGAGTAATTTGCTCATAATCAAACCTCAACCGCGGAGAGGTTGCATCATGGCCATGCCCCGTGAGGGGCTACATTTGAGTAACCGTGGGCTTTCAAGCCCACGGACAAAAAGACGACAAGTAATGAGCCCCGGAGGGCGCTCTACTAAGCGGGCAACGTTGCCGTTATAGTTGAGCCACCTCCGGGGCTCATTATGGATGAGGAGGACTTTCCCCGGGCTAAAAGCCCGGGGTTACTCAGATGAAGCCCCTCACCAGTCTCTTATAAACATATCCGAGCCCACGAGACAACA
>CAMWXQ010000186.1 GCA_947178235.1 uncultured Muribaculaceae bacterium | reverse complement strand
CCATGAGCGGGTAGCTTGGATCGCCCGCGAGGAGGGGGTTGGTGACGTATCGGTGATAGGAGGTGCCGCAGACCGCGAGCAGTGCCCACGCGAGGGCCGCGAGCCCGATGGACAGCGCGAGGTGTCCGCGTCGGGAGGCGAGGTAGAAGAGCATCGCGCCGAAGACCGTCATCCCTACATAGAAGAAGGCGGTGAACTTGACAGACGCAGCCACGATGATGACTGCCCCGAGAGCGAGGGCTTGCCCCAACGAGAACCGCGAGGGGGAGACGAGGAACACGGCGAGGGTGAGGAGAATCAGATAGTAGCTGTAAAAGTCATTGTAGTAGGTCAACACCTGGCTCATGCCGACCGGGTTGAGCACGGCGAGCATGGCGAGCATCGCTCCGCGTCGCCCGCCGCTGACCCCGAGGCGCGAGACGAGGATGAAAAAGGATATGAACCCCGATCCGATGACTGTGAGGAGGTTGATGGCCTTGCCGCTCTCGATGCGACCCATGAATGACGCGACTGTCGAAGCCATTATCTCGACCCCTTTGGCGTAGTGGGCCACGAGTAGCTCTATGTCGGGGTCGGGGGAGCCGGCCACCGGGGTGGTGAATGGATTCCATCCGTCAAGCAGGTGGACGATGATCTCCTGGTGGTAGATGATTCCGTCGCTGCTCATGTCGTCGAACAGGGTCGCCACCCCGACCGCACCGATCGTGATGAGGAACCCCGACAGGAGCGACTTGTCGCGGTTGGCATCGGCGATGCAATATATGGTTGTCGAGGACGCCAGTACAGACAGTGGGAAGATAATCGGGCTGATGCCGCTCCCGAAGATGAAAGCGATGTCGGCCCCGAGGAGGCAGTAGAGGGGTATGAGAAGCAGGCAGAGGCCTGTGAGGAAGGCGTATGACGCCGCAGGGCGTTTGTCGATTGGCATCTGTGCGGAGGTATTGTTTGGGGTTGATGTAAAAATGCAAAATTAGCAAACAAAGAGGTTTGAATGAGTTAAAGGCTGTTAAATATATTGTCTGCCCAACCATCATCGCAAATGGCTGATGGAGGGACGGTGAGGCGCAATCAGTGTTAAAAACTACAAATTTCGGGGGTTTCAATGGCTGAGGATGAGGCAAGATAGTGGCCGTTCCGAAAATTTTTTGTAATTTTGCACCGCCTTTGCTATGCGGAGGCCGAACGTAAAACTCCATTCAACACCATATAACCCCAGATGGCGCAAAAGAAAGCACTATTCATCTCGCAAGAGGTCTCGCCCTATGTCCCCGACACCCCAATGTCGCTCGCGGGACGCAGCATCCCCCAGGACGTCCACGGCAAGCAGTACGAGGTGAGAATCTTCACCCCCAAGTACGGCTGCATCAACGAGCGGCGCAACCAGCTGCATGAGGTGATCCGCCTCTCGGGCCTCAACATCGTCATCGACGACAACGACCATCCCCTCATCATCAAGGTTGCCACCCTGCTGCCCTCGCGTATGCAGGTCTACTTCATCGACAACGACGACTATTTCAGCCCGATGCCCGAGAAGGGGCTCGAGACCGAACTGCTGGCCGTCGAGAATGACGAGAGGATGATGTTCTTCACCCACGGCGTCATCGAGACCGTCATCAAGCTGCGCTGGCAGCCCGCCATCATACATTGCAGCGGATGGGTTTCGGCCCTTGCGCCCATGTATATCCGCCGCAAGTACACGGACGACCCGACCTTCCGCGAGACCAAGATTGTCTATGCCCTCCAACCCGAGCGCTTCGACGGCACACTCGACCCACGGTTTGTCGAGAAACTGGGCATGGACGTCTTCACGGCCGACGACCTCGCCACGCTCGGCACCGAGCCTGTCGACTACGTCACGCTCAACAAGCTCGCCATCGACTATGCCGACGCCATCGTACAGGTGGCCGACGATGTCGACCCCGAACTCGTGGAGTATGCCAAGGCCACCGGCAAACCATTCCTCGCCCCTGCCGCCGAGCCGGACAAGAACCACTACAAGGCGTTCTACGACTCGCTCATCGACGAGGAGGAGGATTGACCCCACAACCGCGTCCAACGTACCGCTCCCCACTACCCCCACACAGAACATCCACGAATGCGAAACCTCTTCCGCCTCCTCGCCATATCCGCCGCCGCAGCCGGGCTGTGGGCCTGTGATGACTCAGGCACAACCGCAGGCAGCGCGCTTATCACCGATGAGATCGTCATCGTACGCGACTCGCTCTTCACCATCGACGGCATCTCCGAAGCCAACCCCTCGGTGCGCGCGCGTACCGTACTCCAACTGCTTGGCCGCTACTCGGCTGAGGGGTACGGGACATTCGAGAGCGACGTAGTGTGCCAGTACCTGCCGTCGGCCTCGATAGACACCGTCGGCGTATCGGTCAATGACATCGACTCGGTCAAGCTCGTCCTGTCCATGTACAAGGATGGCTTCGCGGGCGACTCGCTCGCGCCGATGGGCCTCACCGTCCACCGCCTCACCCGTCAGCTCCCCTCGGTGATGTACAGCGACTTCGACCCCTCGGGCTACTATGATCCCGAGCCATATGCGTCCACATCCTACACCGGCCTCATCGGTACGGCCGAGGCGCTCGGCAAGGCCTCGGAGGGAGCCCTGTGCAAGACCGGGTATGTCGACCTCCCCATCGAGTTTGCCCGCGACCTCTACAACGAGTTTGCCACCCGTCCCTCGACATTCGAGACCCCGCAGAGTTTCGCCGAGTGGTTCCCCGGCTTCTACATAGCCAACTCGTTCGGCTCGGGACGTGCGACACGATTCAGCCACAATGCCATCGAGGTCTATTACAAGGCCCACTATACCCTCGACGAGGGTACCATCTTCGAGCGCGACACCGTCCTGCCCTTCGTGGCAACCTATCTCGGCGTCACCCCCGAGGTGATGACAAACAACAATATCCGCTTCGACATGGCCGAGTCGCTCAAAGAGCGTGTCGAGGGTGGCGAGCCGATCCTCGTGGCCCCCGTGGGATACGATGTCGAGTTCCGTTTCCCTGCCCGCGAGATTCTCGCCAAGTACGAGGAGCAGTCCAACCCCCTCACCGTCGTGAACGACCTTACCTTTGCGCTTCCCGCCATAGACATTTCCAATGAGTATGGCCTCAAACCGCCACCCTATATACTCATGGTGAAGAAGTCGAAGAAGGAAGAGTTCTTTGCGAACAATCAGGTGACCGATGACAAGAACTCGTTCTACGCCGCCTATGACAAGGATACCAAGAAGTACAAATTCTCGTCGATGCTCGCGTACATCAACGACATCATCAGCAAGGGCGAGGTGCTCGAAGAGGATGAGGAATTTGTGATCTGCCCCGTGCTCGTGTCATTCTATAAGACGCAGAACTCATCGAGCAGTATGCTCAACTACTACTACGGATTAAGCTATCCCACGACAACCTCGACGGGACAGGTAAGCTCGATAACTCCGTACGTCACCGAACCGGTGATGGCCAAGCTCGACTTTGAGCACGCCAAAATCGAGTTCTCGTTCGCAAAACAGACTTTTCACTAAATTTTTGCTGACAGATAATTGTACCTTCAAGATTTTTTCGTAACTTTGCACTACTGAAAGCCACAATAGCTCAGTTGGTAGAGCATTTCATTCGTAACGAAAAGGTCGCGGGTTCGAGCCCCGCTCGTGGCTCAATTGGTTAATAGTTTGATTGTCAGTAGGTTCTATGCTTGCTGACAATCTTTTTTGTATAAGGAAACAGATACACGGATCTATGGATAATGTAAGATACACCATAAACTATAAGAC
>CAMWXQ010000185.1 GCA_947178235.1 uncultured Muribaculaceae bacterium | reverse complement strand
CTACTACACCGACTTCAACCAGTTCCCCTACTCGTTCTACCAGGCCTACGGCGACATCCCCAATGACGCCGAGGAGAACCGCGACATCATCGCCAAGAACTCGACCGACGTGACCGCCGAGGCAGGTGGCATCACCTACTACTCGGGCACCACCGGCCGCGTCGTAGCCATGGGCAAGTCGAACATCTTCGAGGCTGACGCCGAGAACGAGGGCGCTTCGGCACGCTGCATCCAGCTCATCGGCGGTGCCGGCGAGCTCTACGCACAGCTCCCCGAGGTACAGGGTCCCTGCGCTCTCACCATCTATGTAGGCAACTCGACCGGCAACGGCGCATCCTTCTTCGTCAAGGACGCACAGGCCACCGAGCTCGCCGAGTTCCAGATCCCCGCCGAGAAGAAGATGTACAAGTACACCTACACCTTCGGCAAGGCCGAGACCGTGGCACTCCGCATCTACAACAACGCCAACCAGTTCAACATCAACGACATCCTCGTTGAGAAGGCCGAGGAGACCCTCCTCGACGCCATCGAGGCCGCCGAGGCTGCCGATGCCGTCTACTACAACCTCCAAGGCATCCGCGTCGAGAACCCCGCTGCCGGCCTCTACATCCGCGTACGCGGCGAGAAGGTCGACAAGGTTGTCATCCGCTGATAACCTCCACGGACAGGAATCCAGAGGGCCGGCCCACGGCTGACCCTCTCCCACACAGGACACCGTCCCCCGCTACACCGCGGGTGGGCGGTGTCTTTTTAGATTTTTTGTGACCGTCTCCCCCTTGCTCCGCTCGGGGGATTTTCGTATCTTTGCAGACTGATTTTACAACATCTCCACAATCTCTACCAATGAATACTGCAAAGACTCTGCGGGGGGCTCTCTCTACGCTTACCCTCGCCCTGGTCTGCGGAGGAGCCGCCGCCGAGGCTCCCTCGGGCTATTATACCACCTGTGAGGGGAAGAAGGGCGCCGCCCTCCTCTCCGCACTCTGCGACAAGATTTCTTCTCATACAAACGTGGGCTACGACGGCCTCTGGAACGTCTACCTCACCTCCGACGTGCGCCCCAACGGGACTGTCTGGGACATGTACTCGACCAAGGAGTGGACCCCGGGCAAGAACCAGTGCGGCAATTACAGCAAGGTCGGCGACTGCTACAACCGCGAGCACTCGCTCCCGAAGAGCTGGTTCTCCGAGGCACAGCCCATGAAGAGCGACGCATTCCACGTCTACCCCACCGACGGCAAGGTCAACGGACAGCGCTCGAACTATCCCTACGGCGAGTGTGCCGGAGGCACGACACTCGCCTCCAACGGCTCGGTCAAGGCCCTCGGCCGCCTCGGCAAGTCGACTTTCCCCGGATACTCGGGCACGGTGTTCGAGCCCGTGGACGAGTACAAGGGTGACTTCGCCCGCACATACTTCTACATGGCCGCCTGCTACAACGACCGTGTCAAGAACTGGAACTCGGACATGCTGGCCCAGAACTCCTACCCCGTGTTCACCACCTGGGCCACCGAACTCCTGCTCAAGTGGCACCGCCAGGACCCTGTGAGCCAGAAGGAGCTCGACCGCAACGATGCTGTCTACGCCAAACAGCACAACCGCAATCCCTTCATCGACTATCCCGACCTCGTCGAGCATATATGGGGTACCGACAAGGATGTGGCATGGACTACATCGGGGACACCCAAGGAGGCCTTCTCCACCCCCGTCAACGGCTCGACCATCGACCTCGGCATCACAGGCGTGGGCATAGCCCGCTCGGCCACCGTCACCGTCAAGGGGCAGAACCTCGCCCAGGCCGTCAACGTCAGCGTCAGCGGCACAGGCTTCTCGGCCTCAACTTCTACGCTCTCGGCATCCGCGGTCAACTCGGACCAGGGCGGATCCCTCACCCTCAACTTCGTCTCGTCGGCCGGCGAGGGCTCCTTCACGGGCTCGCTGACCCTCACCTCGGGCTCGGCAATGAGCAAAGTCACCCTCACTGCGGAGACCGTCGAGGGTCTGCCCGTGCTCCCCGCGTCGGACATCACCGAGGGTTCGTTCAAGGCCCGCTGGGTGAGCATCGACCCCGCGGGGACTGACTATACACTCCACGTGCAGACAGCCGGCGAGGAGATCGCGGGTTATCCGCACACCGTCCCCGCCGCCGCGGGCTCGGCTGACGTCACCGGCCTCGCTCCCGCCACGACCTACACCTACTGGGTCGTGTCACCCTCGGGCGTCGAGGGCAACCACGTCTCCGTCACCACCGCCATCCCTGTCCCCTCGATACAGTTCTTCTTCGACGGCGACCTCTACTTCAACGCCCTCCCCGGCCAGCCCTCCGAGGCAGCCGAACTGATGATGGACACCGAGAACCTCGACGGAGCCGTCAATCTCTCCGTGACATCCCCCTTCGAGCTCTCGCTTGACAAGACCTCGTGGAGCGGCAGCCTCACCATGCCCGACGAGGCCGAACGATTCTATATCCGCCTCGGAGCCGCCGAGGCCGGTCTCTACTCATGCTCGCTCGTGGCCCGCGCAGGCAGCTATGTGAACGACGACGTCACCCTCGAAGGCGTCGTGGCCGCCTCAGCCGCCTTCGCCGAGACATTCGAGGCCCCTTCGTCACTCTCCGGTTATGCCGGCGGCATCTATGACGGATCGGCAGCCCAGTGGCGTCTCACAGGCGCCCTCATAGGCTCCGACTCGCGCGACCGCCACTCGGGAGGCCAGGGTCTCCGCACCGCCAAGAGCTCGACCGCCGTCTCGACCATCGAGATGACCGAGCCGAAGAGCCACGGCGCAGGGCGCGTCTCCTTCTGGGCCAAGGCTTGGAGCGGCGAGGGTGGAACCGTAGCACTCGCCTACTCCACCGACGGCGGCATCACATGGACTACCGTGAAGACCTTCGACGTCGGCGACCTCGACTGGACCGAATACAGCGCCACCCTCAACGTCGGGGGTGACGTCCGCATCAGCATCAGCCGCCTCACAGGCGGGCGCATCGGCATCGACGACATCACCGTCACCGACTATGCACTCTCGGCCGTCGCCGAACTCGAATACCACTCGTGGGACGCCTTCTGCGTCGGCGGAGTACTCCGCGTCGAATCCTACGGCGATGAGCCCATGGAATTCACCGTCACCTCGACCAACGGCGCACTCTGGCATAGCTCCGCACTCCAACCCGGAGCCTCAGCCGAGCTCCCCCTCCCCACAGGCGTCTATCTCGTGACCTCCCGAGGCTTCACCCGCAAGACCGTGGTATACTGATACCGTACCCGCAGGGCCCTAAACTTTAAACCCGAAGCCTTAGGGCCCTAAACTTTAAACCTCAGATTTTCCGCTTGCGGAAATCCGAATTTCCCCACTTTTTATTTGGCAGAAACCGCGGAAAGCACTAAATTTGCACTCACATTAAGGGCCGGGACCTCCCCCGGGAGCGTCCCGGTCACCTCTACAAGAACGTAATTTTCCATTTAACCCTTACTCAAAATCATTTTCACAATGGCCTACGTAATCTCCGACGCCTGCATCTCCTGCGGCAGCTGTGTAGAAGTATGCCCCACCGAGTCCATCTCCGAGGGCGCAGAGCACTATGTAATCAACCCCGACACCTGCATCGACTGCGGCGCATGCGCCGAGCAGTGCCCTGCCGAGGCTATCTCCCCCGCTGACTGATCACAGTCCACAACACAGCGGGCCCACCCCGCCATCAAACCCATCCAAAGAGACCCCGCCCCCGCGCCGGTCTCTTTTTCTATGCATACACATATAGTCTGTCACGTCTGAATGACATAATTT
>CAMWXQ010000184.1 GCA_947178235.1 uncultured Muribaculaceae bacterium | reverse complement strand
TTTGCACGCAGACTACGGCAAACGCGATTGCCTCTTGTAGCGTGGGCTCGGAGATGGGTATACGAGACAGGGTGCGGGTTATTTCACATAGTATTTGCGGCCTTTGGTGACGATGACGGTGGCATGGGCCTTGCGGGGGTCGATTCGGCGCCCCATGAGGTCATAGCAGTCGTCGGGGTCGAGCTCGTCGGCCGTGATCTCTTCGAGCCCTGTCGCGGGGTCGGACGGATTCTCGATATAGACGTTGTACGTCGTGGGGTCGCAGGTCGGAATCTTGGCGTCGCCTGTTTTGTGGACAAACTTGATGCCTTTCATTTCGACCTGATAGGTCCCTGTCTTCAACGTAGGCTCGGCTATGAGCCCGACGGTGAAGAGCTCGTCGATGAGGTTGCCGTCCTCGTCGTCCTTGTAGAGATTGGCGTTCTCGCTCGAATCGCCGATGATGCGGAGGTCGACGCCATCTTTGAGATTGCACGAGATCGTGTGGGTCACATCGCCACGCGCGCTGAACTTGATGTCGTTCACCTCACGGCGGCCATCCTTGACCTTGTTCACACGGAATCCCTCGGGGAGGATGAATTCCATGTTGAATGCCGTGTAGTCGAGGTCATCGTCGTCGTGCTGATAGACGGTGATGTAGTTGACCGTCTTACCGTCGGCCACGATCGGGTCCGAGAATACGGCCCACACGCGGAGCTTGTCCGAGACCAGTGTCTCGTACCCGAAGGCGCGGAACACGGCCATGACCGCCGCGAGCAGAAATAGGATTCTTTTCATTTTCTTCTTCTTGTCTTATTTTGGGATTTGAGTATATCCTCGCCGAGATAGAGGTTGCGGGTGATGGCGGCGTCCTGTGCGTCGATCGTGGTGTCGACATTGACGTCGGCATTGGCCTTGTTGATCTGCACCGACGAGTCCATGTAGTAGTTGCGTATGACCACGACGTCCGAGGCGTCGATGGCGCCGTTGCCGTCCGCGTCACCCGCGAGGGCACCGAGGAATGTCGCCGCCTGGGTGTTGCCGGCGCGGTCGACGGCCACGATGGCCCAGTCGGCTCCGTCGGTGGCCGTGGGCGAGGTGTAGTCGAAGGTCTCCGCCTCGATCTGCGGCTTCACGAGGGTCCAGTCATTTGAGCCCGCGCGGCGCATGTAGAGGTCGTAGTACCATATGCCCGAACCGCTGTCCGAGCCCTCGATCTCGAATGTGTGGGTGAGGCCGTCCTCGGTCGTACGCGAGACTATCCGCGCCTCGGGCCGGGTGTAGTCGGTCACGTTCTTGTAGACCGGGGTCTCGATAGGCTCGTTGTCGTCGAAGGTGATCACCGCCTTGTTCGGGATCTCCGTGCCGTCGGCCAGGCCATCGCGCAGACCTATGGTGTAGGTGAGGAAGCCGATGCCGCGCCCGGTGCCGTCGTTGACGGGGAGGACGCCGTCGTCCATGTACTGCGTCGGTTCGAGGGTCATCGGGTCGAGCGTGCGGATGCTCCACGATGCGGTGCCCTCGGCGGCGTCATAGTCGAAGGTCAGCTCGGCGATCGAGTTGATCTCGGGGCGCATGTCGAGGGTCTTGACAAAGTGGTGACCCTCGGGGAGGTCGGTTTCCTTGCTGCCGATGATCATCTTCGCGGCCTTGAAGGTCGAGAGGTCGAAGAGCTTGGCGTCCAGTTTGTTGGCGACCTTGATGCGTGTGGCTGAGGCATTGGCTATCTCGGGATCGTTCTCGAACTCGATGGCGTAGTCCAGCGTCTTGACATCCAAGCCCACATAGTTGTCACCCGAGGGCGATGTGTAGCCGAGCATCTCGTTGGGGTCGCCGGACTGGTAGCAGTCGGTTGCATGAGGAGTGGGGTTGGAGGCAGTCGGTCCGCCACCATTCATATTCCCATCCGCGTCGGGATTGGGATTTACCACCTCATGCCATCTGTCGCGTGCCTGTAACAGATAGAAAAGTGCTTCCATGTGGCCAAAAAAGTCATCATCAGTATTGCCAAGAGCCATCAGCAATTCGGCAACGCCGAGCATACCCTTGTTTATGCGGTCAGCCTCGCCAAGCCCGGCCATATCGTAGATATAACCGTTCTGTTCTCTGAGCATGTTATGGTGCTCGATACGTGAGGACAACAAGCCAGAGCTTTGTTCTGCTGCAAAGCCTACACTTTGCTTGCCGACCTGTACAGCTTGGTTGGCTGCATCTCTTGCTTGTTGAGGGGTGATTTCTATACGGGTGTTGAGGACATCCAGTGCTGCATTGGCGACATCCCCGGGGGCTTTCTGAGGCCCGTTCTGCGGTTGGTCATAGAGCACGTGGGCCAATGCGTTGGCATAGTCACGGAGGCAGAGATAGTTGCGTCCCGAGAAGGTGCAGATCTGTTCGAGGTCGTAGTCCTCGGATTCCATCTCCTTTATCTCCTCGCTCCACGGTTTTCCGCACCATGCATACCAGGTTATGATCTCGTGGGGACCTGTTGTGAACCCAACTTCGTATGTCTGTGTCTCACCAGGTCCGAGATATAGGATCATTGCGTTGATGAATGCACCTCTGGCACCGGTTTCGAGTATGTTTTCGGTGAGGTTGAAGATGCTCAGACTATCGTTGTTCTCAATCTCATGGAATCCCGTGAAGTGTATTGTACCATTATCTTTCGGATAAGGTATGGCGACATTGAACGGAACACAATAATAGGGGACATTACCTGTATTGGTGACCTTGACTGCCGACATGTACGGGGTGGAGATTATACGCGAGTCCACAATTTCGACCTTTATTTCACTGGGATGTGCCTCTTCTATTACGAGAGGTATTGAGGATACTACCTCTACATCCTTGCCCTTGTCTGGGTCATAGAATACGCATTGGATCTCGTATTCGCCGACTGCCAAAGGCTTTTCGGTATTGAAGTACAGAGCGATGTTGTTGTTGCCAGCCTTCGAGATGTTCACGGGAATGATTTTCCCATCTTTGCCGGCGAGGCAGACCTCTTTGAGATTGACAAAGCCGTTGCCGAGTATATTGACAACGAGATTATCTGTCTGCCCTACTTTCTCGGGTGTGAACGAGCAGATGGCGAAGCGTGCGATGTGGTCGAGCACAACATCGGTTTTACGATTGATTTGGGCAATGTCGTGAACGGCGAGGTAGTGGGTACCGTTTGCGGAGAGGGTTGTGGTGCTGATTGCCGTCGCATCCGCGCCCGAGCGGGCGAGGAGCTTTGAGCCGTCTGGGCCGTAGAGTTCGAACATGCCTGCACCTGATAGACGTGTGGCCACCGAGTCGCCCATCTCACCCTCGAAGCTATACCACTTTATATCTCCGTCAGAGATTGTCTCGGTGAAGATATTTATAGGATCCTCTATCATCTCTGTCTCGTCGACTACGCGGCGGCCACGCACATCCGCATAGGAGGCTGAGCCCTCCGTGACGCGCGCGTCGGGATCGAGAAAAAGGACATGGAAGTCGTTGAGTGGATAGACCACAGGCTCTCCGTCCTCGACCGCGAATGTGTAGGACGAAGTGCGGAAAGGCTGTTCGGGAACATCCATGAGGCTCACGAGCTGCATGGGATTGGCTACCTTATCGAGTGTGACCTGTGTATGTTCGGGATTGTCGTTGATCCAATATTCGTAGCTCTTTATCCCCTCGCCGCCGGCGGGAATCTTTACGAACCACCCCGTCCGCATCGATGTGATTAGCCCAATGGGACTTGCCAAATAGACCGAGATTGAGTGCAGTCCCGAGGTGAGGGCCGACGCGTCTATGTCGAGATGGTAGAGATCGCCATTGACCGAGGTAGCGAGTTCGCCCGCGATCTTGCCGTCGAGAGTGTAGTAACACTTCATTGTGG
>CAMWXQ010000183.1 GCA_947178235.1 uncultured Muribaculaceae bacterium | reverse complement strand
ATCAAGAGCCACCACAACGTCGGCGGCCTCCCCGAGAAGATGAATCTCAAACTCTGCGAGCCCCTCCGCCTCCTCTTCAAGGACGAGGTACGCGCCGTAGGCCGTCAGCTCGGTATGCCCGAGCACCTCATCGGGCGCCATCCCTTCCCCGGTCCCGGCCTCGCAGTCCGCATCCTCGGCGACATCACCCCCGAGAAGGTTGCCGTATTGCAGGAAGCCGACCACATCTTCATCCAGGGTCTCCGCGACTGGGGGCTCTACGACAAGGTTTGGCAGGCCGGTGCAATCCTCCTCCCCGTCCAGAGTGTCGGTGTCATGGGCGATGAGCGCACCTACGAGCGTGCCGTGGCCCTCCGCGCCGTCACCTCCACCGACGCCATGACCGCCGACTGGGCACACCTTCCCTACGACTTCATGGCCCAGGTCAGCAACGACATCATCAACAAGGTCCGCGGCGTCAACCGCGTCTGCTACGACATCTCCTCCAAACCCCCGGCAACAATCGAATGGGAATAAATCCGTGAATTTGGAATTTTGAATTTGGAATTTTGAATTATGGGTAGGCGAGAGGATAATGTCGTTCTCACTAAGTCATTTGACTTTTCGGTGAGGATTGTCAACCTCCATAAATACCTGTGTTCGACAATGTCTGAATACGTCATGTCCAAGCAGCTTCTAAGGTGTGGCACCTCCATTGGTGCCAACCTTTCAGAAGCTGAGGAGGCAGTATCGGCCAAAGATTTTGAGGCAAAAATTTACATAGCCTTAAAAGAGGCACGAGAGACTGAGTATTGGTTGAGATTGTTATATCGAACTGAATATCTTACCGAATATCAGTATGGCCATATAATGGCTGATTGTCATCAGATACTCAGCATTCTTGTCGCCATAACGAAAACGCTTCGCAAGAATAGACGAGAATAATTCCAAATTCATGTTCCCTAAATTCCATTTAACTTTTTGGAGGCTTGATAATTCCAAATTCAAAATTCCAAATTCAAAATTTCCACATGGTTATACTTGGGATAGAGTCGTCTTGTGACGACACTTCGGCTGCCGTCATCCGCGACGGCCTCCTGCTCAGCAATGTGATAGCCTCACAGGATGTCCATGCCGAGTACGGGGGCGTCGTGCCCGAACTCGCCTCACGCGCCCACCAACAGAATATCCTCCCCGTGGTCGACACCGCCATCAAACGCGCCGGCCTCACACCCGCCGACCTCTCGGCCATCGCATTCACGCGTGGCCCCGGGCTCCTCGGGTCGCTGCTCGTGGGCACATCCTTCGCCAAAGGGATGTCCCTCGGGCTGAGGATACCTATTATAGATGTCAATCATCTCCACGGCCACGTCCTCTCGCACTTCATCCGTCGCGAGGAAGGGGACGAGATTCCGACTTTCCCTTACCTCTGCCTGCTCGTGAGCGGCGGCAACAGCCAGATTATCCTCGTGCGCAACTACAATGACATGAAGATTCTCGGCCGTACCATCGACGACGCCGCGGGCGAGGCCTTCGACAAGTGTGCCAAGGTCATGGGGCTCCCTTATCCGGGCGGCCCACACATCGACCGCCTCGCCGCCGAGGGTGACCCGAAGCGCTTCAAGTTCGCAAAGCCCCATATCCCGGGGCTCGATTACAGCTTCTCGGGGTTGAAGACATCCTTCCTCTACACCCTGCGCGACAACATCAAGGCGGACCCCGACTTTGTGGAGAAGAACAAGGCCGACCTCGCCGCCTCGCTCCAAGCCACCATCATCGCCATCCTCATGGACAAGCTCGACAAGGCAGTCCGCGAGACAGGCGTCGCCACCGTCGCCATCGGCGGAGGCGTGTCGGCCAACTCGGGTGTGCGCGATGTCGTGGCCGAGTACTGCCGCCGCCGCGGTCTGAAAGCCTTCATCCCTCCGCGCCTCTTCACGACCGACAACGCCGCCATGGTCGCCATCGCCGGCTACTTCAAGTATCTCGACAAGGACTTCTGCCCCTACGACAAGGCCCCCTACGCCCGCGTAGAGGTATAACCCCAACCGCCTATGCAACTCTCAGTCATCCCAATCGGCGATGAGCTCCTCATCGGCCAGGTCACCGATACCAACTCGGGTATGATTGCCCGCATGATAGCCCCCTGGGGCTGGCAGGTGAGACAGGTTCTCACCGTGGGCGACGCACCCGCCGAGATCACCCGTGCCATAGCCGAGGCATTCGAGGTCAGCGACATCGTCATCACCACTGGTGGCCTCGGCCCCACCAAGGATGACCTCACCAAACAGGTCCTCTGCGACATCTTCGGCGGGACACTGGTCGAGGATCCCTCAGTGACCGAGAACATCAAGGCCCTCCTCTCGCGCCGAGGCATCGAGCTCAACCGCCTCACCGCCGCCCAGGCCCTCGTGCCCACATCCTGCCGCGTCATACAGAATCTCGTCGGGACAGCCCCGATCATGTGGTTCGAGCGTCCGGACGGCAAGGTTCTCGTGGCCATGCCCGGCGTCCCCTTCGAGACCGAGACCATGCTGCGCGACGCCGTGCTCCCTCAGCTGCTCGAACGATTCCACTCCGACACCGCCATCGCCCACGCCGTCGTCATGGTCGAGGGATTCACCGAGAGTGCCCTCGCCGAGACCCTCGAAGAGTGGGAGAGTGCCTTGCCCCCTCATCTCCACCTCGCCTATCTCCCCAAACCGGGCCTCATACGCCTCCGTGTCGACGGCACCCATACCGATCCGGACTTCATAAACTCTGAGGTCAAGCGTGCCGCCGCCGAGATCAAGGCCATCGTAGGCACCCACGCCGTAGCCGACACCGACATCGACGCACCCGCCATCCTTCTCGACCGGGCCCGCCGACACGGCCTGCTCATCGCCACGGCCGAGAGCTGCACGGGAGGCAACATCGCCCACTCGCTCACCCTCATCCCCGGGGCTTCGGACGTCGTCGCCGGCGGGGTGGTCTCGTACAGCAACGAGGTCAAGACCCGCCTTCTCGGTGTACCCGCCGAGACCATCGCCGCCCACGGGGCTGTCAGCGAGGAGGTTGTCCGCCTTATGGCCGAGGGGGCCCTGCGTGCCACTGGTGCGACCATCGCCGTCGCCACCTCGGGTATCGCCGGCCCTGGCGGAGGCACCCCCGACAAGCCGGTCGGCACCGTCTGGATGGCAGCCTCGCTCCTCACCCCCGACGGCCCACGCACTGTCGCACGCCTCGGCCACTTCACAGGCTCGCGCTCACGCATCATCGACACCGCCACGACCCACGCCCTGCTCCTCGGCATACGCCTTGTGGACGATACGCTCGGCTGTGAGTGTTAAAAAGTGTAATCTATTGCTAAAAACGGACAACCCTTTTTGGCTACGTCGCAAAATTTGATTACCTTTGCGCCGAGTTTTGTGGCTCATCCTCGAAAGTCGCCGGAAATGATGCGCCGGTCGATGATATGAGACGTGAGATGGCGGCCACAGGCTTCTACGTCACAACAAAGTATAACAAAGAGATAAAAACCAACAGCCATGTCAAAAATTTGTCAGATTACCGGCAAGAAAGCAATGGTGGGCAACAATGTTTCGCACTCGAAGCGTCGCACCAAGCGCACCTTTGATGTGAATCTCTTCTCCAAGAAGTTCTTCTGGGTTGAAGAGCAGGCCTGGATCACACTGACCATCTCGGCCGCCGGCCTCCGCACCATCAACAAGAAAGGCCTCGACGCAGCCATCAAGGAAGCTGCAAAGAAGGGCTACCTCACCGAAATCACTTACCTCGACATTTAATATATAAAGAAGATGGCAAAGAAAGCTAAGGGAAATCGCGTTCAGGTCATCCTCGAATGCACCGAGCACAAGGCAAGCGG
>CAMWXQ010000182.1 GCA_947178235.1 uncultured Muribaculaceae bacterium | reverse complement strand
CTGCTTTAATCACCGGCATCACGGGGCAGGACGGCTCGTTCCTTGCCGAATTCCTCCTCGACAAAGGCTATGAGGTACACGGCACCATCCGCCGCTCCTCGGTTGACTTTCGCGAACGTATTGCCCATCTCGAAGGCAAACCCCACTTCCACCTGCACTATGCCGACCTCGGCGACTCGATGTCCATCATCCAAGTACTGAACAAGGTCCGTCCCGACGAGGTCTACAATCTCGCCGCGCAGAGCCACGTACAGGTCTCCTTCGACTCGCCCGAGTTCACCGCAGACGTCGACGCCACAGGCGTGCTCCGCATCCTCGAAGGTATCCGCCAGTGCGGGCTCGCCGAAACGTGCCGATTCTACCAGGCTTCGACCTCGGAACTCTACGGCAAGGTCGAGGAGGTCCCCCAGAACGAGAATACACCCTTCCACCCCTACTCTCCCTATGCCGTCGCCAAGCTCTACGGCTTCTGGATAGTCAAGGAGTACCGCGAAGCCTACAATATGTATGCCTGCTCGGGCATCCTCTTCAACCACGAGTCTGAGCGCCGCGGCGAGACCTTCGTGACCCGTAAGATCACCCTCGCGGCAGCCCGCATCGCCCAGGGCAAGCAGGAGAAGCTCTATCTGGGCAACCTCTCGTCGCTCCGCGACTGGGGCTATGCCAAGGACTATGTAGAGTGCATGTGGCTCATCCTCCAACAGCCCGAGCCCGAGGACTACGTCATCGCCACAGGCGAGCAGCACTCCGTCCGCGAATTCTGTCTCTACGCCTTCCGCCGCGCCGGGATCGAACTGCGTTTCGAGGGTGAGGGCGCCGATGAGAAGGGTATCGACGTGAAGACCGGCAAGGTCGTCATCGAGGTTTCGCCCGACTTCTACCGCCCCACCGACGTCGTCAACCTCTGGGGAGACCCCACCAAGGCCAAGCAGAAACTCGGCTGGGATCCCAAGAAAAAAACCTCATTCGAGCAGCTCGTCAACCTCATGGTTGATGCCGACATGGCCAAGGTGGCCGTAGAGCGTGCAGGCGAGGAGGTACGCACAAACCTCGCCGAGTATCTCGAAAAGGGTATCGTGAAGTAAAAACCCGCTTGTCCGTCTGCCGGAGCATGGAACCCACATACCTATACTCGACACTCCCGAACGGCATGAGGGTGGTGGTAGCACACCGCCCCGAGGCCGAGGTCGACCACTGTGGCGTGGCCGTCAATGCCGGCTCGCGCGACGAGGAGCCCTGGCAGTACGGACTGGCCCATTTCGTTGAGCACACCATATTCAAGGGCACCGGACGGCGCCGATCGTGGCATATCCTCAACCGCATGGAGGCGGTCGGAGGCGAGCTGAACGCCTATACGACCAAGGAGGAGACGATGCTCTACACGACCTTCCCCTCGGGGAATCTCGCTCGGGCCCTCGACCTCGTGGCCGACCTCGTGACCGACTCACGCTTCCCTGCCCCGGAACTCGCCAAGGAGCGCGGCGTCGTCGAGGACGAGATAGACACCTACCTCGACATCCCCTCGGAGGGTATATACGACGACTTCGACGAGCTCATCTTCCGTGGCTCGCAGCTCGCCCACCCCATACTCGGGACGCGCGAGACCATCACGGGCTTCGATACCGAGGCTTGCCGCGGGTGGCTAGACAGGTTCTATGTGCCCGCCAACATGGTCCTCTTCTACTCGGGGTGCATGTCGCCCGAACGGTTCTTGAAGATGGCCGAGAGGTGTTTCGTTCCGCTCACGAGAACGGCTGACCGAAACAGGAGAATTGCACCGAAACAGCTGCCACCCTTCGACGAGACAAAGCGGATAGACAGTCACCAGGCACACAATCTGCTCGGCTGCACGATACCGGGGCTCCACTCGGATGACCGCTATGCGATAGCCCTGCTGACCAATATCCTCGGTGGCCCGGGGATGAACTCGCTGCTCAACGTGGCCCTGCGAGAGAAGCGCGGACTGGTCTACTCGGTGGATGCCTCGACGGCACTGATGACCGACTGCGGCCTGCTGACGGTCTACTACGGCTGCGACCCCGAGGATGCGGGGCGATGCACACGCCTCATACTCAACACCATCGACAGCATGGCCCAACGGAGGCTGACTGCGCGCCAACTCGAAGCGGCCAAGCGCCAATACCTCGGGCAGATGACCATCGGGTCGGTGAACAGCGAGCAGATGGCCCTTGGGATGGCACGTTCGACCCTGCTGATGGGTTGTGTGCGTCCCCGAGCCGAAATCAACGAGGCGATACGCGCCGTCACGGCCGACCGCATCATGGAGATCGCTTCGGGGCTGAGGATGTCACGCCTCACCCTGCTCTGAACTCTCCACTGACAGAATAAACATCACCCCCCGCAGCCTTTTTGGCAGCGGGGGGTGACATTTTGTCGGGCGGGAAGCCCGGGGTATATAGACTGTGGGAAATCAGAGCAATTCGAAGGAGCGGCGCACAAACTCGCTCAGCTCGCGCCCTTGCAGAAGGCCGTTGGAGAGGAGTGCGAGGTCGATGGCCTGACGGATGACGGGGTGCTCGGCTGCGAATGCAGAGACGAGCTTCTCCTGCTCCTTGCGCGACTTGTCGACCGAGGCCATGAGGGCCGTCTCCTCAGATTTCTGCTCGTCGGTGGGCTTGTTGTCCTTGATGGTAGCGCGGAGATCGGTGAGCTTCTTGTTGTCGGCGTCGACGGCCTCGCGGAGCGGCTTCAAGCCCTCGCCGACCTTCTCCTCGGCCTCGGTGAGCATCTTCGAAACAAGAGGGTTGGCCGTGTTGACGATGAGGTTGTAGGAGTCTGGCATCTCGGCGTAGAAGGCCATGCCGGGCTGGGTGGCTGCCATGTCCTTCATACGGCGCATGTACTCGTTCTGAGTGATCATCACGGGCTCGGCCTTCGGGTCGAGGTTCTGGAGCTGGACGAGGAACTCGCTCTTGTCGAGCTTCGGGAGCTGGGAGCGGAACATCGAGGTGAGGACGTCGACCTGTGCGGGTTCGAGGCCGGTGTTCTCCTCGCCCTCCTTCGGGATGAGGCGTGTGGCGACGTCCGAGTCGACGCGCACGAAGCGGGTCTTCTCCAACTTGGTCTCCAACATGGAGATGAAGTGACCGTCGAGCTGACCGTCCATCACGAGGACATTGTAACCCTTCTCCTCGGCAGCCTTGATCTGGCTGTACTGGGCGGTGGGGTCGGTGGTGTAGATGTAGACCACGTCGCCATCCTTGTCTGTCTGTGTGGCTTCGACGAGGGTTCGGTACTCTTCGAGGGTGTAATACTTGCCGTCGGTGTCCTTGAAGAGACAGAATTTGAGGGCTGCGTCGCAGAACTTCTCGTCGGTTAGCATACCGTACTGAATGAAGATGCGGATGTCATCCCACTTCTTCTCAAAGTCGGGACGGTCGGCCTTGAAGAGGTCTTCGAGACGCGAGGCGACCTTCTTGGTGATGTAGCCCGAGATCTTCTTGACGGCACGGTCGCTTTGGAGATATGATCGGGAGACGTTCAGAGGGATGTCAGGCGAGTCGATGACGCCTTGGAGCAGGGTCATGAACTCGGGCACCACGCCCTCGACCGAGTCGGTGACGTAGACCTGGTTGGAGTAGAGTTGGATGCGGTCCTTTCGGACATCGAGGTTGCTCTTGATCTTGGGGAAGAAGAGGATGCCCGTGAGGGTGAAGGGGTAGTCGACGTTGAGGTGAATCCAGAAGAGGGGGTCCTCCTGGCCGGGATAGAGCTCGTGATAGAAAGTGCGGTAATCCTCGTCGGTGAGGTCTGCGGGCTTCTTGGTCCACAGGGGCTCAGTCGAGTTGACCACGTTGGGTTTGTCGGTATCGCCATACTTGCCATCCTTCCAC